>CAJWPW010000010.1 GCA_913045415.1 uncultured Fidelibacterota bacterium
TGGGTGTGGATTATCGCGGTGAAACAGGAAATCCGTTTTGGGAAGAAATGGGTCGGAAACATCCAAAACAACTTGTGATTATCCCTTTTAGTTCAAATAAGGAAACGGTCCATTTTTACTGGAACAGCATTGGCGCCAATTGCATTACCGGGGTCTATGAACCTTTCGGATATACTATGTGCGAAACCCTGGACAGAAGAGTACCCGCTATTGTTCAGGATATCGACGGCCCAAAGGAAATCTGTGAATTGGTGAAAGATTCAGTATTCGAATATCATGTGGATAAGGATTTTGAACAGGATATTGAAAATTTCATGGAATCTGTTTTTCGATTTTGGGACACACATCCTGATGACCGTGCATCCATGGCAAACCACGCCCGCACGGCCCTGGACGGTTTCAGGCCCGAGGTCATCAAAGAAGAATGGAAAAAAGTATTCTTAAGTGTAGAGAATGGGGTTCGGGGTAAATTTTCCGCAGAAGAGTTGGAAAAAATGAACAGGCGCGAGAAAGAAGAACAGCTTTACTGATACAGTATAGCTAATTAATCCTTTGTAGTACCATTCCGGAAGTGGGAGGAATGGAGATTTTACCGGAAACTTGGCGAATCCCGTTCAAATTCACTTCTTCATTGTCAACGATTAATTGCCATTTTCCTTCAGGCAAGTCTGTTTCAACAGCAGTAGAATTTTCACCATTTATATAAACCGCAATTCGGTTCCGGATCACATATCCCAAAGCGTGATCTGCTAATCCCTGGAATTTGAAATCCTTTTTAGTAGCGTGGCGGAATTCAGTGTGTGTTCTACGAAGGTCAATTAATCCGCTATAATAATCAGCTAATTCCTTATTTTGCTCTTTTTCAAGCCAGTTGACCCAATTGGTTTCGTTATCCTTATTGTATGGGTTCCGATCCATTTTCCCCACATTTGGATCATGCGCATCTGTTTCTGCGATGATTTGACTGTGAGCCCAGTCCTGACCTTGATGAATAATAGGGATTCCCTGACTGGTAAGGAGAATCAAGGCGCCCAGTTTGTTTTTCCTTAAAAGATCATCGTCCAGTTCAATATGCTTCATGGGATCATCAATGATATCATCTTTTGAATTCCTGCTGCTGGACAGGCGCAGATAGTCGTTCAAACAATAATCATCGTGGACTTCTAAAAAATTGACCGCATGGGCCGGTGATTGATAAATATTGGGTGTGCCTAGAATAAGGGCTTGAAGGTTTTCTAAAGTTTCGCTGTCTCGGAAATTCCCGAATAGAAATCCTTTTTCATCATAATTATGGAGGTCGCCACGAAGGACATCTCTAAATTTTGCATTAAAGGAACCCCATCCTAATTCAGAAAATTCCTTTTCTCTTTCATTCCAAGCCTCCCCATAAATGATCACATTTGGATTGATCTTTTTTAATTCATCTATAATAAATGTTGCCGTTTCAGCTGAAAGGAGGTGAGCCTGATCAAAGCGGAAACCATCAATATGGTAGTCCGTCATCCAGTATTTCAAGCTTTCAATGATATAGTCGCGGACAGGTTGATGATCGGATGCCAATAAATTCCCGCAACATTGGCTAAGAAAATCACCTTGTTCATCCAATTTGAAATAGACGGTTTTATCGATGTATTTCAACGGGTGCCAATCATAATTGGAAATATGGTTCACCACTACATCCAAAATAACTGCCATTCCTTCTTGATGTAGGGATTTTACCATACTTTTCATCTCCGAAATAGCACGGCCATCAGTCCCATTCCAAGCTAATGGTTCATTAGTACCATCTGTTGCATAATAACTTTCCGGTGCCATGAAAAATGTCGGCATATAACCCCAGTGATTTCTCTCATATGGATTCCAATCATTATACATCCCATCAGCGTCCTGTCTATATGGAATTTCAAAATTAGCAAAATCCCAAAGGGGCAGGAATTGAACTGCATTTACACCCAAAGATTTTAAATGTTCGATACCACCATTTTGATCTTTTTCAATAAATCCGAGATAGGAACCTTTTGCGGTAGCATTGGATGACTTGTGAACAGTCATGTCTCGAACATGAGCTTCATATATTATGAGATCTCGAGGATGGATATTTGTCCATGTATCACCTTCCCAATCAAATGCGGCGTCAATAACCAATGATTTTGCTACATGTCGCCAATTATTTTGTGTGACAGTTGCTTTAGAATAAGGATCTGCCACAATTACATTTTCATCATTCCATGGTCCTGTGAGCCGGTAACCATACATAGTGCCCAATGGTGCATTCTTTAAAAAGTATGTCCAATCACCATTTTTTAATTTTTCCATTGGATATTCAAAGCCAGATTCGTCATCTACCTTTTCAAAGATTACAAGTTTTACTATATCAGAAGATGGTGCATAGATCTTGAATTCAATGCCTCCTGGTCTCAGGAAAGCACCATAGCTCAGGCCAAGTTTTGTTACAGGTTGCATACAGGAACTTATCATAATGATTAACGAAATGGTGTAAAAGGTTTTTATAAAATTATTCATATTATTGGGATGATTATTATTTATCAACTCTAAATAGAGTTACTAAATTACAACTAATGATTCGGGTTAAAAACATTCTCTCACTTTCTCTTTTAATATTTGTTTCATGTGAATTTCACACTGCAATGGATCCTCTTTATCCAATACCGGTTTTGAAAGTGAAAATGGGAGAGGAAAAGGCATTTGATCTTTCCAATTATTTTAGGAATGAAAATGTCAATCTCTTGTTCAATGAGTCTTTACAACATATTTCATTATTGGGTAACGAGTTAATAATAGATGCTTCTTCAGTTACATCCGGGTTCGAAAATATTTCCTTAATTGCAGATGGGCAACCCATTCATATTTTAATTGAATATGAGTTTATGGCTCGACATACCTTTTCATTTGAATCTGAAAAAGCAAACACGGTGGTTGTTATGGGTGGATTTAATGATTGGTCACGATCTGCGTTGCCATTACTAAAACGTGGAAATCAATTTAGTCGGACGGTTTTTATGTCCCCCAAAAAGCATGAATATAAATTTGTGGTAGATGGTATCGAAGAAATTGATCCGGAAAATCCTGTTTTTATTTCAAATAATATTGGTGGTTGGAACTCTATTTTAGATTTAAGAGATCAAAATATTACAGAACCGGGTATGCTAGTAAAAAATCATCATAAAGGGAATTGGCTGCATTTTGAATATTTACCATCGAACGAAGGGGCATCACCCCAGGATTGGATTGTTTTGTTGGACAATAAAGAACTTCATGCCGATATAGTTGATCTATTATCTGGTGGAGGGGTAAAGGTTAATATTTCTGGAGTTAAGGAAGGGCTCTTGAGAATATTTGGACGAGATTCCAAAGGACGTATGATTCCTGAGAATCAAACAATAATTCGAAATGGAGAGCCATTGTCATCTAATTCTGATGATTGGCATTTCGCCATTATTTATAACATAATGGTGGATCGGTTTAGGGATGGAGATGTATCAAATAATAAACCAATCCATGATCCAAAACTTCATGAATTGGCCAATTTTATGGGTGGTGACTTTGCTGGGATTCAACAAAAACTGGATGAAGGATATTTTAAAGACCTAGGGGTGAATACATTATGGATTTCTCCTATTCAAAAACAACCGGACAGCAGTTGGGTGGAATGGGTTCCACCAAATAGGACCTTTTCTGGTTATCACGGTTATTGGCCGATTGAACCACGGAAAATTGACCCAAGATTTGGAAAAAGTGAAGAATTTCACAGCATTGTAAAAGCGGCTCATCAAACAGGGACGAAAGTTATTTTGGATTTTGTTTCAAACCACGTCCACCAAGACCATCCATATTTAAGAGATCATAAGAATTGGTTCGGGACTGTAAATCTCCCGGATGGACGACTGAATATTCGCCAATGGGATGGGGACACTCGCCTTACAACTTGGTTTGATGAATTCATTCCTTCATTTGATTTTCCATCCGCACCTGTTGCAATAAATCAAGTGGTAGAAGATGCAATGTGGTGGATGGGAGAATATGATCTTGATGGATTTCGGCAGGATGCTGTGAAACATGTTCCCCATTCATTTTGGAAATCTCTTACAAGATCAGCAAAAATAAGATTTCCTGAAAAAAATATTTATCAAATTGGAGAAACTTTTGGATCGGACGAATTGATTGGTTCCTATGTTAATCCTGCAGAATTGGATGCGCAATTCAATTTCAGTATTTACTTTAATTCACGAGGAGTTTTTAGCTCTGATCAGCCAAATTTCTCTGATCTAGGGGATGTTATAGCAGAGAACAGAAGTACATTTGGTCCAATTCATTTGATGGGTAATATAACCAGTAGCCACGATCAACTTCGATTTTCAGGCTATGCGGATGGCCAAATTCAATTCAGTGATAATGGGACCGCAAGATCATTTGATGATCCGGTTGGAAAGATACGCCATATATCTACCTACTCTAAAATGGCAAATTTTCATGCATTTAACATAACACAACCGGGCATTCCTATTATTTATTATGGAGAAGAAATTGCATTGATGGGAGAAGGAGACCCGGGAAATCGACGAATGATGCGATTCAATATTTCAGATAATGAAATGGAATTGAAAAAAACATTTTCTGTATTAAATGGTTTAAGGACTGAATATTCCAGCCTGGCTTTGGGGGACCAAATGATTCTTTATAATGAAGGTCCTGTTTTAGTCCTCCTGAAAAAATATTTTAATGAAATGATTCTTGTAGCTTTTAACAATAGTCAAGATTCTAAAACCATCGAAATTGAATTCCCTTTTGAGAAAACTCTTTTAACTAAATTGATTGGTCCAGGGCATTATGAAATGAATGATAAACTGATAAAATTGACAATAAATCCATTGAGTCATGATTTCTATTTTTCAGAAAAATAGATTTATTTTTTCACTTATTTTTTTAAGTTTTCTTTTCGGCGATGAATCGTGGAAAGTTTACGATGATTCAGAAATGGCCATTATAGAAATCACGGTGGATCCTGAAGATTTAATCTGGATTTACGAAAATATTAACAGTGATTCTTTTCACCCAGCAACAATCCATTTTCAAAATGGATATATTGATGAGATTATTGATTCAGTTGGTTTTAGGCTACGTGGGAACACATCAAGGAATGCGCACAAAAAATCCTTTAAATTGGATTTTAATCATTTTATTTCCGGAAGGGACTTTTATGATGTTGAAAAAATAAATCTCAATGGTGAGCATAATGATCCTTCCATTGTCCGGTCAAAACTCTGTTGGGATTTTTATCAGGAAATTGGTGTCCCCTCAACAAGAGCATCCCACACAAAGGTGTTCATCAATGGTGAATATTATGGATTATATATTTCGATTGAACATATTGATGATACTTTTTTAAAACGAAATTATGAGGATGATTCTGGAAATCTCTGGAAATGTATTTGGCCGGCAGATTTGACTTATCGTGGGGATAACCCAGAAGATTATTATCCATATTATGATGATACACGACCCTATGAATTAAAAACGAATAAAGAAGAATATGATTATTCTAAATTAGCTCGTTTAATCAGGATCATAGACCAAGCACCAGATTCCTTAGAAATGGTTTTGAGTATTAAAGAAACACTCCAATATTTTGCAGTTAATATTTTAACAGGAAGTTGGGATGACTATCGGTTTCTTCGAAATAACTTTTATTTATATCACAATCCTAGTGATGATCTCATTCATTGGATTCCTTATGATTATGATAATTCATTCAGCGTCGATTGGTTTGATATTGATTGGTCATCCATTAATCCATACGATTATGCGGTGATAGATGGGGATGGTCGGCCACTTACTGATTATCTCTTCAGCCATGTTCGTTACAAAAATTTATTTACTCATTTTTTAGAATTTTATATAAATACAAGTTTTAGCAATTCGGAATGGGACAATCAATTGGATTCTTGGCACAATGCTTCCATGGCAGCAGCACAGGACGATGAATGGCGAACGCTGGATTATGGGTTTAATATGTCGGACTTTAATTCAAGTTATGGATATAACTACCAAAATCAACATATTAAACAAGGCATTAAAAGATTTATTTCTGATCGTGTTTCATCATTAAATGATCAACTGTATTACTCTGGCGAAGATCCATTTATTTATGAAGTTATTCCATCTCATCAATCTATGTTATTGAATGATACTTTTTCAATAAGTGTATCTGCTTTTGGTCCTGTTGGAATAGATAATATCATTTTCCATTATCGTATAAACTCAAATGATTGGGAAACATTTCAATTAAGTTACAGTCCTATTGAGAATTCAAAAAAGGTAGAAGAGCAAGATCGCTGGTTTGGTACAGTTGTTATGGAGACAGAAGGTGAGATTGATTGGTATTTAACGGCAATTAAAAATGGTGCAGTTGAACGATATCCAATTGAAGGATATAAATCTCTGACAATTGTAAATCCGAATGATATAAATGATATTCAAATAAATGAATTACTTGCGATTAATGATCTAACACTTGGTGATGATTATGGCGAATTTGATGATTGGATTGAACTTATTAACCATGGGGAAACACCAGTTGAATTAGATGGCTATTATTTAACTGATAATGAAAATCAATTAACCAAGTGGCCTTTCCCATTTACAAATATTTCAATTGAACCAGATAGTTTTCTCGTCATTTGGTGTGATAATGATGATGAACAGGGCGATTTACATACCAATTTTAAACTTTCTTCAGGAGGTGAATTTTTGGCAATAGTGTCACCCGATGGTAGTACAATTCTTGATTCTATAACATTCCCTGAACAAGATGCAGATATTTCTTATGGTAGAGTTGCGGAAGAACTATCACTCTGGGATTATATGACGCCGACGCCAGGGTCTGCGAATAGTATTTTATCTTTAGTTAGTGATATAACCCCAACGGAAATTTCTATTCATAGCGTTTTTCCAAATCCATTCAATTCATCCATTACTATTGAGATGAGTGTTGGTAATCCGAATCAATCTGTTGAAATCGCTTTTATTTCTCTTTTGGGGCAAACGATTTCAACTTCAATTCATGAATTTTCCACAATTGGCTCTCATCAAATCAATTTTGATTTAACACCCTTTAACATGAGTTCAGGAGTTTATTTCATCAAAATAAATCAAAATGGTTTTATTGATTCTAGAAAAATTCTTTATTTAAAATAAGAGACTATAAATTAAGAAAATGAAAGCAATTTACTTTTGGGGATTATACTAATTCTGTACCCAGAATACATGATCCATTCGAACCTCGTCCAATAGATCATCATATCCAATGCAACGACCTTTAACTGTAATTGAATCTCCTATAACCGTTTTTATTTCAGTATTCGGTTCTGGTGCACAAATCAACTTATGGTTCAGGATCAATAAAAGGGAATCCATCCCTGTAACTTCACCTTCAACCTGAACAATTTTAAATAGTATATCTTTTGAAGCATCAACCTGGAACCGCCAAATTAAATCTTTCGCAGTTGTCACTAAAACAGGTTTCTCCTTTTTATAATCAATTTTCATTGATTGGGTGTAGTAATATAATGCACCCAGGGCGATGATTGGGATAAGGGAACGAATAATTTTCCAATTCATTTCTCTACGTGTGATCATGTCATATTAAATTTTGGCGAAGATTCATTAGAAATCCCGTTATTATAAAGAGAGAATTTAAATTGAAGAATACTATCACCATAACATTGTTACTGTGTATCTGTTTTTCCGGATGTGAAAAAAATGTAGAAGAAGACCACGAAAACAATTCTGTGGATTGTTCCGTAGTTAAGGCCTACTATACTGAAAATGTTGCTCCCATTTTATCATCGAATTGTATTGGATGTCATTCAGGGTCCACGGCATCGGCCGGATTACATTTGGACTCGTATACAAGCGTTGACTCTGCTATCAAATCAGGAAATGTTTTGGATCGTGTAAATCGCAATAGTGGTGACAATGGATTTATGCCACAAGGCGGACAAAAATTATCGAATGCCAATTTGGATATTCTGCAAACATTTTTCGATATGGAATGCAGCGAATGAAAAATATAAAATTCCATGTTTTAATCATTTTCCTAATCTGTCCTATATTTGCGAAGGATATTTATTTCACTCGATCAGGAACAATCTCATTTTATTCATCTGCGCTAATAGAAGATATTGAAGCAGTTAATAAACAAGTTACCTGTGTCCTGGACATGGGAACAGGTGAAGTGGCATTTCGAGTTCCAATCCCCGGGTTCACTTTTAAAAATCGGTTAATGCAGGAACATTTCAATGAAAATTATTTGGAGTCGGAAAAATATCCCCATGCATCTTTTAAAGGAAATATCGATGCTTGGGATTCAATCAACTTATCCAATGAACCGCAGCAGGTAACATTGACGGGAATGATGAATATTCATGGGGTGAGTCATGAGATTAAAGACACGGGAAAGATTTCAAAGATAGATGGACAGATTCGCGGGAGTGCAAAATTCAATATAATTGTTGCAGATTATGAAATTGAGATTCCCAAAATTTTAAGGGATAATATTGCTAAGATTGTAGATGTAACTGTTAACCTTAATTTGAAGAAAAAATGAACAAATATTTTATTTACTATTTTGGAGTCATTTTTTCATTAATGGCTCAGGATGATCTGTTGGATCTTATAAATGAAGAACCTGCCGCGCCTGTTCCGGTTACAGCCACGTTTAAAGCAACTCGTATTGTTAATTCACAATCTATAGAATTGGCTCGACCAAAAACACTTGAATTCATGATTCTGCACCGGTTTGGCTCAATGAAGAATGGAGTATATGACTTGTTTGGCATGGATGAAGCTGCCATTCGCTTTGATTTAAAATATGGCATCAATGATCGCATCTCAACTGGTGCGGGACGGAGCAGCTTAAAAAAGACTTATGACATTTTTTCTAAAATCAAATTAATGAATCAGAGTAATGTTTTCCCGTTTTCCATTGCTCTCTTTACGGACATAGAAATCGAAACTTTAAAACGAGAAAATGAGTTTTCGGATAAATTAGTGAATCGACTCACCTATGATACCCAATTGTTAATGGCCAGGAAATTCAATCAAAATTTATCTTTTCAAATAATGCCTACCTGGGTTCACCATAACCTGGTAAAAAAGCATGAGGATGCGCATGATCTCTATTCCATGGGAGTAGGAGGAAGAATGAAAATCACAAAACGTGTTTCTTTGAATGCAGATACATTTTTTCCAGTGGGGGAACGAGATTCTACTTTTGTTCAATCATGGGGTATAGGATGTGATATTGAGACTGGTGGACACGTTTTCCAAATCATGGTGACCAATGTCCAAGGATCTTTTGAAAGCGCTTATATTGAAAACGCGTCAGGGGCAATAGCAGATAAGAATCTTTATTTAGGATTTAATATAACGCGGGTATTTGCCATTTAATTACATGCTTTCCCAATTAAGTGAGATTATTATAGAGAGACGTATGGTATGTATCTCTAGCAGGTTTTTTTGTTTGGTGGATGATGGGTAGATTTGGGAATGATTAGGCGCATTATACTACTACTGCTTTTCATTTCTATTTCCCAAAGCCAGTGGCAGGAAATTAATCAGCCTGATATTGGGACTGTCAGTATCATTCTGGCAGATGGGAACCAGCTTTTTACCGCGACCAACCAAGCTCAGGTATACACTTCCATTGACCAGGCCGATTCTTGGGAAATGCTTGCAGACACCATGGATACACAACCCTATGGAACTGACCTATTATTAATAAAAGGCGATGCTGTATTTTTTACTCAAAATATTGGTGAAGGACCCTATAATTACATTTGCTTATCAGGATTTGCAGGCTGGGGGCCTTGGCAAGAACTAGCACATCAGTCATCTGCTCTAATAAGTATGGTTGATAATGATTCATTAATATTTACACTTTTAAATGGTATTTCTATATCATCAGATGTGGGTGAAACCTGGACTGAAATACCTGAGCCTCCTATTACAGGTTATATCCGGCTCAATTTGGCAACAAATGATTATCTATATGTTAGTCATGGTTGCCAAATTTACCGCACTGCGGACTTGGGACAGACTTGGGAAGATATCACGGGTATTTTAGATGATGAAGGATTTGCATCGCCCTATAGCTGCAGCACTATCTTGGCTATGGCTAGTCATGAAGATCAATTGATTATTAGTATGTATTGGGGCGGAGGCATGGGTAAGCTTTTTGTATCTGATGATCATGGAACATCCTGGACAGTTTTAAATGAATTTCCAGTGGATCATAGTGTAAATGCTATCGCATCAAAAAATAATGTTCTCTATGTAGGGACCGGTTCATCACTCTCTGGTGTATACTATACCACTGATCTTACAACCTGGATAGATTTCAGCACTGGGCTCGAATCTTATGACTATTCTGTGAGCCAGTTGGCTGCAACAGATGAATATCTTTACAAAACTGGCGGTACAATTAACTCTTACCAAATTCCCTTGCCAGAACTGGATACTCATTGGGAAAGCACACAGCTTGTTGAGTTCACTCTATCTCAGAATTACCCTAATCCATTCAACCCAACCACCACACTGAAGTATGATCTTCCGGAAGATGCCATGGTAAACATAACTATATATGACATGATGGGAAGAAGGATCAAGACCCTTGTGAATGGTCCGAAAAGTGCTGGCTACAGATCAGTTATTTGGGATGCTACCAATGACTACGGTAAACCAGTGAGTGCAGGTTTATACTTATATACGATACGGGCAGGATCATTCAGGCAAACTAAGAAAATGGTAATGTTGAAATAGTTTTATTTGTGGAAATGTAGAACTCATGAAGCGTAAAATTGACTTAAGTATTTATCATTTAATAATGAGATGCACATAACGGTGAGAAAATTAGTAATCATAGCTTCGTTGAGCTTTTTTATATCCTGTTCAACAGATGTTAATACATACCATAACTTTTCCAATATTGATCCAGAATGGGTTGGTATTAATAAACATTTTTTAGGTATAATTGACAACTTTATTTTACAAGCTATAGAAAAAAAAGAAGTGATAGGCACGTCTGCGATAATAGTAAAAGATGGAGGGATAGCTTATCATAAGGCATTTGGTCTGGCTGACGTGGAGAATACCATAAAAATGGAAACAAATACGATTGTAGCTATTGCCAGTATGTCAAAATTAATGACAACCGCTGGTGCACTTATATTGTTTGATAAGGGGTTATACAGTATGGATACTCGGCTGGATAAGATTTTGCCAGAATTCAGCAACCCTAGTATATTTCTTTCCTATGATGAAAATAGTCAATCATTCAATACAAAGGAAGCAACACAACCTATATTGATGCGGCACTTATTCAGCCATACTTCAGGTATTGTATATCCTATTTTTATTCCTGATTCTCTAGGCAGAAAAGGTTACTTATCAGCAGCTGTTCAAGATGCTTTCCCTGATATGACCATATCTCTTGAAGATAACATTAAACGATTGGCTACATTACCGCTGATTAGTAATCCCGGTGAAAAATGGTGGTATGGAATGAATATGGATGTATTAGGGCGGGTCATTGAAGTTTTAGATGGCCGTCCCTTTGCAAAATTCATGGAAGAAGAGATTTTTATACCATTGCAATTAGAAAATACAGGCTTCAGTCTACCCAGGGACAAGTGGGAAAATGTAGCAAAAATTTATCAATATCTTTCTGGTAAACCAGTTGAATTCAAATGCTGTCCACAATTTTCTGATGTAGAGCTTAAACAAATTGGACGTGAAAGAGGTCCAGTTGAATTTTTCAAAAATGATACAGATATAATTGCTATGGGAGGTGCAGATATATTCAGTACTGCGTACGATTATGCAAAATTTTTACAAATGCTTCTCAATGGAGGCACATTCGATGGAGTCCAGATATTAAGTAGAAAGACTGTTGAAATGATTAACAGGCCTTTGGAAGATTTATTTAGGCCCGATGATCCTGGTATTGCTATGGGTTTAAGTGTTGGTGTAGTTAAAGATGAAAATATGAATTATGAGCATCATTCAACTGGCAGTTATTGGTGGGGTGGTTACTTCTATACTTCTTACTGGGTCGATCCTAAGGAAAAATTAATAGGGGTTATAATGAATCAGGTCCACCCGGCGAATTCTGATTTGAATAAAAAGTTTCAACAGTTGGTTTATTCTTCATTAAACTAATCTTTTCATAATGAATTCCTACTTTCTACCCAAATCTAGCTATCATCGCAAAAACAAATAACCCCACGAATCCGGAGAGAGATATACTCTAAAAGCAAGGTACGGTACCACAACCGCATTGCCCGCCGTTTCCTGCTACTTTGATTGTTCATTAATTATTTATGATTGTGATAGGCGTCACATCTGTGATTTTTCACGCAAGTGTGTTGTATTATAGGATCGTTTTATAGATGATGATAGGTCTGCAGTATAGAAGACCACGATTGGGCGGAGGTGTCGGTCCTCCTTGGTACTCTGGTTACAACGCCTCTGCCTAATCAAATCCTTTTTATAGGGCCAGATAGAACCATGAAATACATTCAAAACATTAAAGAATATTTCTTTGTCGTAGTTATTTTTTATCTTGCACTCAGCATAACAAAAAATGGCAGGGTGATTAGGGAACTCCTTGTTCAAGTTGAGCAAACCAACGAGACTCTCTATCAAACTAATCAAGTAATCGCTGAAATGAAGAAAGACAATTACGGGACATCCTTCTCTCACGCAGAATAATATATTAGCAGAGGGGAGAGTCACTCTCCATTGTAGTTGAGTTGGTTCTTTGAGCCATCTTCTCTCTGCTAT
>CAJWPW010000011.1 GCA_913045415.1 uncultured Fidelibacterota bacterium
TATTCATATGGACATTTAGGAATAAAACTATGATGAAGGTTGTTATTTATTACAATTTGGCACTCATTATTATTCTCCCGATTTTTATACTTATCATATTGTCAGGGAACACTTGGGTTGCCCCGCTTATCAATGCAAATGAAATTGTCTATAAGGCATTGTTTTTATCTCTTAGCGTATTAGTAATAAAAGAAGGAATAGAGAGGCCAGAGAATCCAGAAATCAGGGTTCGATAATATCCATTTTCCTGATAAATAATTTTTGGTCATTGTAAGTTTGTTATTTAAATTGCGTGGCTTTATTCGAACCGAATACAATCAATTTAAAAAGAGAAGAGTCATGAGCAGAGTATGCGACGTAACCGGTAAAAAACCCATGTTTGGGAACAATGTGAGCCACGCTAACAATAAGAGTCGGCGCCGGTTTAATATTAATTTACAAAAAAAGAAATTTTGGCTTCCAGATGAGAAACGATATGTGACTCTACGTTTATCAACCCGTGGGATGCGGGTCATTGATAAAAAAGGGATACGCAGAGTTGTAAATGAATTAAGAGCGAAAGGAATTAAAGTATAAAATTATTTTTCTTACATCATCCTTTGTAGTAAAAGCCTTCCGGATACGGAGGGCTTTTTTATTTTAAAACGCCCTCGAAAGAAACGAGGGCGTTTTCATCTATCAACCTTTTCAGATTAATAGCCAACCAGTTATAAGGTATTGTGAAATAAAATATTTCACAAAATTAGGATTCAAGATATTTTAGGAAAGTCTATTTCAATTCCTAATCATGCTGTCTTCTAATAAAGGCAGGAATTTGAAGGTCCTGACCATAGATCACGGGAGAATCATCGGTGTCGTCAAAAGTAAGAACAGGTTTTGGTTTATCTATTTCTTCTGCGCTTTCTTCTGTAACAACATCTTTTTGCACATGAAGAGGTTTATTTACCCTATCCTGTAACTCGCGTGTATGTGATGTTGTTGTAGCATGGGATTCAGTTTGTGGATCAAAATTATCCGCTTTAGTAACAACCTTTGGAATGTTAAAACCTGTAGCTATAACTGTCACACGAATTTCTTCATTCAATTCAGGATCGATTACCGCACCGAAAATGATATTTGCTCCCGGACCTGCTTCCTCGAAAATGATGCTTGTTGCTTCATTTGCTTCCATGAGGGTGAGATCACTTCCGCCAGTGATATTTACCAAGACACCTTGTGCGCCTTTAATGGATGCATCATCCAATAAGGGGCTGGAAATGGCTTGTTGAGCTGCAAGGGTGGCCCGCTCTTCGCCAGATGCAACACCGGTTCCCATGATGGCTTCACCCATGTTTTTCATGATGGTTTCCACATCAGCAAAATCCAAATTGATCACGCCTTGTACATTGATCAGATCTGAAATGCCTTTTGCAGCTTGGTGTAGGATTGTATCCGCCATTTGAAATGCTTCTGCCAAGGTTGTGGATTTATCCACAATAGACATAAGTTTTTGATTCGGAATTGCGATTAAGGTATCACAGGCTTTCTTCATTTCTGCCATGCCTTCCAATGCTCGATTCATTCTTTTTGGACCTTCAAAACTGAAGGGGAGTGTAACAATTCCAACAGTTAGAATACCTAATTCTCTTGAAATTTGAGCAATAACGGGTGCAGCCCCGGTTCCGGTTCCACCTCCCATTCCACCTGTGATAAAAACCATATCTGCACCTTCCATTAGTGCTTTAATGGCTTCTCGATCGGCTTCGACTGCTTCTCGACCAACACTGGAATTTGCACCGGCACCAAGACCTTTGGTGAGATTTTTCCCTACCTGAATCTTTTGTTCAGAAGGATTGTTGTCTAGGTCTTGTGCATCCGTATTGATGGCTATAAAATCCACCCCTTGCATTCCAGATGTGATCATTCGAGTTACCGCATTTCCGCCTGCGCCGCCAACACCGACAACTTTTAGTTTTGCTTTTTGTTCAGATAGACTATCAAACTCAAATAGCATGATTATTCTCCTTGTTTCCTGGTTTGGTTAAAATAGATCTTCGATGGTATGTCGAATCTTTTCAAATAGTCCTGAAAATCCTCCACTTGTGGATTGACGCAACATAACATGGTCTGTTGCATACAATGACCAAAGTAAAAGTCCCATGACTGTAGTATGACTGGGTCCATCTGCGATGTCTTGGACTCCATCAATTTTTATGGGTTTTCCCTGGCGAACTTTTACACCAAGGGAATTTTCTGCCAGTGGCACAATATTCCTTAACTGAGCACCACCACCGGTCATAACAATTCCATATGTGAGTGGATCTTTAATGTCCGCACGTGAAATTTCGCGAATGACCATTTGAAATATTTCATGCATCCGGGCCTCAACATATCTCGAAATTTCTTGTTCAGGTACAGATCGTTGTAATTGACCTGGCTCCGATGGAAGTTCAATCTCTAATTTTGGTGAGGACATAGATGCCTTGGCTGATGCATATTTCATTTTAATTTTTTCAGCCTCGTCTATACTGATTTGCAACATAACTGCAATATCATTTGTAATACTTGAAGAACCGATGGGTATAATTGCGGAATGGCGAACTGCACTACCGTGATATACAGCAATGTTGGTTGTAGATGATCCAATCTCAACCAAAGTAACACCTAATTCCATCTCATCTTCATGGAGTGTCGCCAATGCTGACGCCAAGGGTTGAAATACAAGCCCGTCCACCGTAATACCTAACTCTTCTACACAACTCACTAAATTCTTCATCGCAGTTGTTGCTGCAGTTACTAAATGAACGCGACCCTCTAATCTGCGACCAGTCATGCCAATAGGATTCTTGATTTCTTTCAATGTATCAACCAAATATTCTTGTGGTAGTGTATGTAAAATATCTCGATCAACAGGGAGAGAAACGGCTTGAGCAAGATCTAATACCTGGTATATGTCATCATCATTGATGGATCTTTCTGATAGGCCGCCCGTCCTGCCGCTTGAACGATTTAATGCAATTGCTGCCTGAGTATTCAAACATCTGATATGATCACCTGTGATAGAAAGAATTGCTTTGGTTACTTTTATATTCGCCATCAATTCAGCATTCGTTAGTGCTTTTTCAATTTTTACTATCAATTCATCCCGGTTGGTAATTGTACCGCGGCGGAATCCTGCAGAAGTTGTGGTGGAAATTCCTAATAACTTGACGCGTTTTGTTTGTGGAATAATTTGACCAATCGCGCATGTGATTGTACTGGCACCAATGTCTAAACCAACCGTGATCTGCCGATCGTGCCCGTTTCCTATGGGGTTCATGATTGGCGTCCTTTGGTGATGATTTGGTTTTCATACCGCATGTCTAAGTAAGTGTAATCAGTAATTTTCTTTTGCCCCAATTCTAATTCAAATTGTTTTAGGATTTCGAATCTTGACCATAATCTATCTTGTCCTAAATAAATATGTGTGGGATGGTCAGACAAAATGAGTTCCAGGTCATTGGTAGAAGTCATTTTCATTTCGGATAAATTATTGTACAGGGATTCATAGTCAACTTGGATTCGAGAAAGCCAATTGATACATTCCTTTACTTTAACCGAAAGAGCGCGCTTCCCAACAGGATATAATTTCGGTTCAGGATTAAAATTTGTCAGGATTGGTAAATTAAAATCACCAAGATTATTTAAATCAGGAAGTACCACCCCGTCTGCGTCCAACATAACCATTGGTTGAGATTTTAAAATAGCGATAGGCTCACGTTCCATAATCTCAATTTGGATTATTCCGGGAAATTGGTGACTCACGCGAGCCGCTTTTACGTAAGGGTGACTTTCCATGAGGTCACTAATATCATTTAAACGAACTTGACCTGGATTGATACCGATGATTTCACCTAAGGTTTCTTCATATACTCTCGTATCAAGCACATTTGTTTTTCCAAAATTTATTCGGGTGATAACAAGTGAATTGCTGAAATCGGACCACCAGAAAGCTGACCAGATCAGGGCAAGAACCATAGAAATGGACAAAAACGATAGAGTCATTCTAATCCAGTTGATCTGTAGACTTTTATTAACAGCCATTAGATTCCCAATTCCTTTGGGTCAAAACCAATTGTTTTAACTTCTAATTCCAATTTAATGCCGAATTTTTCATAAACGGTTTTTCGTGCCAATCGAATCAATGATGTGATATCTGATGATCTTGCATGGCCATGGTTCACAAAAAAATTTGCGTGATGTTTTGAAATTTCTGCATTCCCAACCCGTGTCCCTTTGAGTCCAGCTTGATCAATTAAATACCCAGCAGCATTTTCCTTTGGATTTTTAAAGACACTTCCGGCGGAGCGAAATTTGAGAGGTTGATTCGTTTTGCGACCTTTGCTGGCTTTATTTCTTTTTTCTTGGATGATTATTGAATCTTCTTCTTTGAGATCAAACCGAGCCAATAAAACGAATTCATCGGTTCTCAAAGTGGAAAATCTGTATGCGAAATCAATGTCACCAGGATAATATGTCTTGATTTCGCCTGACATATTCATGATTTCTACCGAATGTAAATAATTGGAGATCTCCCCACCAAAAGCACCTGCATTCATAACCAATGCACCGCCCAATGTTCCTGGCACGCCGATCATACTTTCAACACCTGTCAGATTCCGCTTATTGCATTCTTTAACCAATCGCCCAAGCATTACACCGGATTCTGCAATCACAAGTCCATCATTGAATTCTAATTGGGTAAGTGCTTTTGCTGGTGTAAGTACTATACCATCGATCCCTGAATCAGCAACCAGTAAGTTTGAGCCAGAACCCACAAAATGAGTTTGAATTGAATATTTCTTAGCAAATTTCAATATTTCAGCCAGATCATATCGGTCTTTGGGTGTGATATAAGCATCAGCCGGCCCACCAATTCCGTAAGATGTATGGTTTGACATGGGTTCATTTTCAAGCAGTGTTCCCTGGACAATTTTTCTTAATTCTTCCATATGCTTCAACCTGTTACTCCATCTGCTGAATAGGCTAAATGATCCATATAGGATTCACTATATCGCCAAATGCTACCTGCGCCTAAGGTAATAATCATATCATTTGGTATAATAATTTCATCCAACTTTTCTTCCAAATCATCCAAGTCTGGAACATAATGACAATTCATTTTCATTTTAGGATAGCATGCATCAAAGATAAGTTTTGAAGTGACACCGGGAATCGCCTTTTCACGTGCAGGATAAATATCTGTTATTACTACCAAATCTGCAATTTGCAATGCCGTTGCAAACTCACGAAAAAATGCCTGAGTTCTGGTAAAAAGGTGTGGTTGGAATACAGCCACGATTCGTCGATCCCATCCTGCTTTAGCTGCATTTAAGGTTGCTTCCACTTCAGTGGGATGATGGGCATAATCATCGACGACCATAATATCATTGTGAATCCCTTTAATATCAAATCGTCGTCGAACTCCTTTGTAACTAGTAATTCCTTTTTGTATCATTTGGAAAGAAAGGCCCATTTCCAATCCTAAAACAACGGCAGCTAGGGAGTTCAGTACATTATGTTCACCAGGAACATTTAACTGAATTTCTCCCAGGTTTTCCTCCGCGCGAAAAACAGAGTATGTGGAATTGTTCTCGTCAAATCGTAGATTTTCCGCTCGATAGGCCGCATCCCTTGACCGTCCGTAGGTGGTCATGGGCCTTTCAATTTTTGGTAAAATTTCCTGAACTGCTGGTGAATCTGCACAAAGAATAACCTCGCCATAAAATGGTACAGATTGACAAAATTGGAGAAACGCATTTTGCAGATCTTCCAGATCTTCATAACAGTCAGTGTGTTCTAATTCTATGTTGGTAATAATGCCGATAGTTGGTTTTAAAGCTAGAAAACTGCGGTCAAATTCATCCGCTTCTACAACTATAATATCACCTGTACCCAATTTCGAATTCGAATTTAAATTTTGGACCAATCCACCCACAACCAGGGTTGGGTCCATTTTAGAGTAGGATAACATTGCACCTATCATAGAAGATGTGGTGGTCTTTCCATGTGTGCCACCTACAGCAATACTGGTTTCCTTTACATTGATTAATTCACCCAACATTTCTGCTCTGCGAATCACAGGAATTCCTTTTTGCCTTGCTTTCATAATTTCCGGGTTTTCCAAGGGTACTGCACTGGAATAGACCAAAACATCTGCATCGATTAAATTTGCAGGATCGTGCCCAATCTTTATATCAACACCCAGGCTTTTAAGCCGAACGACATTATCATTTTCGTTCATGTCGGATCCGAAAACCTTGAAACCCAAATTGAGAAGGAGTTCTGCAATGCCGCTCATACCGATACCACCGATCCCCACGAAGAAAACTTTATTGATTTTTCGAAAGGTCATGCAGCGGCCTCGAAAATATGATCTACAATTTCGCGTGTGGCATTCGGTCGTCCCAATTTTTTTGATGCCTCACTCATTTTTTCTAATTCAGCTTTATCATGGATCAAATTCATGACTGAATGGAAGAAATCTTGTGCATGGAGTGATTTTTCAAACAATATTCGTGAAGCGCCGGCATTTACTAATGCTTGTGCATTTTTTGTCTGATGATCTGCTGCTGCAGAAGGAAATGGGACTAGAATACTGGGTTTTCCGCAAACTGTGACTTCCGCCAATGTTAACGCACCACTTCTGCAAATAATAAGATCCGACATGGCATAAGCATCTGCCATATTATCAATGAAAGGAATAATCCGAATATTTTCTGTTTCGCGATGCTTATATTTTGCATATTCCAAGTCACCAGTTTGCCAAAGTATTTGCAAACCTGCACCGGCAATATTGGACACAACCTGATCCATTATTTTATTAAGATATGCTGATCCTTGACTGCCCCCAAAAAGAAAAATAGTTAGATGATCTTTTGCCATTTTAAATTCATTTATTCCATTGTTTTTATCTCCCTCAGCAATCCCTTTCCGTACTGGATTACCAGTAAGAATTGTTTCTTTATCCAAATGATTGTTGGCTTCGCTGAATGCCACACAAACGGCTTTTGCTTTTTGGGCAAACCAGCGTGTAGTAATTCCAGGGAATGAGTTTTGTTCCTGAAGAACAATGGGTAGATATTTTTCCTTTTTGGATGCCATGTAAAGGGGTAGGGCAGAAGCGTAGCCACCAGTTCCAACCACCACATCCGGCAGAAAATGATTCAAAAGCGATCGCACTTTCAACATGGACCGAATTATTCGTCCTGGTAGTAAAATATTTCGCCCAATACTTTGAAAACTGATTCCGCGCTGAAATCCGCGAATAGGAAGTAATGTATGCCATACATCCTTCACAGGAAATACGCGTGCTTCCAATCCAAAATTGGATCCAACATAATGAACTTTTGCTTTCGGTTCACGGCGATGGATTTCTTCTCCAATAGCCAAGGCTGGGAAAAGGTGTCCACCGGTGCCACCACCAGCGATCAGAATTTTACGATTAGACATAATGTGACGGACTCCACCCACGGGTACTTCCTACGGATCTACGAGCTTGGGATATATTCAATAAAATACCAATGAGAGCCATGTTAATCACCATCCCTGAACCACCATAGCTCACCATGGGCATGGGCAACCCAGTTACAGGAAATACGCCCGTTACAACTGCTACATTTACAAAAGCATATAAAATTAAATTGAAAGAAATTCCCACGGCGAGAAATACGCCAAATGGATCGGTACATTCTTTCGCAACTTTCAATCCGCGAAAAAAGATGAGCAGGAAAAGAGTCAGTACAGGGACTGTGCCTAAAATAAATCCCAATTCTTCACCAATGATTGCAAAAATAAAATCTGTATGGGGTGTGGGTAATAGATGATTCTTCTCAATACTATTTCCAAGTCCTACACCAAAAATCCCACCATTCCCGAGACTGATTAGAGACTGACTGGCTTGGTATCCAACATCGGGATTATCGCCGAGACCAAAAAAAGAAAAAATGCGTACTCTTCTATATTCTCGGGAAAGGAGAACGGGTATACCGATCAACATGGCACCTGCACCTGCTAGAGAAAGTTGGGAAATTTGTGCACCTCCAATAAAAAGGATTAAGGCCCCGATCGTACCTAGCATTAATGCTGTGCTATAATCTGGTTGAATAACGATTAATCCCATAATGATTGCCAAAACACTTAAAGCAGGGAGGAGCCCCATTTGAAAATCTTTGAGTTGATCCCGTTTTTTATCTACATAGTAGGCCATGAATACAATAATAGCCATCCGAGCGACATCTGAAGTTTGAAGAGTAAAAGGGCCCAAATAGAGCCAACGTGCAGGCTTATACCAACCAAACCCTTTCGCAAGGTAAAAAGCCTTTGTGGAGATTAATAAAATGATGGCTCCTACAATGAAATAAGGAGCAATAACCTTTAAACGACGATAGTCCAAGGTCAAAAATCCAAACAGAAAAAATACGCCTACCAACATTCGTTTGAGATGCCCCTGCAAAAATAGCATATCGGTCCGACCATTTGAATTGGCAAAAGATTCGTACCAACTTGCGCTGTAAAGCATCACAGTTCCCACGGCAGCAAGAATACCAAGGTAGATCAACAGTTGGCGATCATATCGTTGTATGAGCATATCAATCATGCTGCCATCATCTCCATAACCTTCGTTTTAAAATATTGTCCTCTTTCTTCAAAATTTGCGAATTGGTCAAAACTGGCACATCCCGGAGATAACAATACAACATCCCCGGGAGCAGCCAGACGTTGGGCTGTCTTCACTGCGGAGTTAAGATCTGTGACCTGCACCGATCTTACCGCATCCCCTATAGCAGTGCTTATTTGCCCGCCGGCCTCTCCATAAGAGATAATATCCCTTACATGACTTGACTTGATATGTGGAAGGAGTAGCCGAAAATCTGCACCTTTGTTTCTACCGCCTAAGATTAAAACAACAGGCTTATTAAAACTTTGAATTGCCACAGAAACAGAATCCAGATTCGTGGCTTTTGAATCATTGATATAAGTAACATCTTTGATGATAGCGACATTTTCCAACCGATGTTCTACACCTATAAATGTTTTCATGACATTGGCAATATGTTTATCAGAAATACCCATAAGAGAAGATGCAGTTGCTGCACAAAGCATATTCGATAAATTGTGTTTACCAGGTAATGCGATATCATCCACACTAAGAAGGGGATTCCCGGTTAAGGTGTTAATATTTTTTGAATCGATGGAATATATAAGTCCGGTTCGCATCATACTGAATGGTACTAATTTTGAATCATGTCCCTCTAAGGCCATAATGAGTTGTGGATCATCAGCATTGAATACAATGTATCCATCACTACCCATGTTCTTCACCATTTTCAATTTCATATTTACATATTCATCCATGGTGCCATGACGATCTAAATGGTCTGGAGATAGATTTGTATAAACAGCAATTTTGGGACAAAAGTGCAGGACAAATTCCATTTGAAAACTTGAGATCTCAAGAATATATGCCAGATTTTGTTTTGGCTTTTTTATTTCTGTCAAAACTCGTTCTGAAAAGGGTATCCCCATATTTCCTGCCATGATAGATTGAACATTTTCCGATTGACACATTTCAGATAAAATATTTACTGTGGTTGTTTTTCCATTGGAGCCTGTAACAGCCACAATTGGAGAATCAGTGTACCAACTAGCAAATTCTATTTCTCCAACAATAGGGATTCCTCGATCCTGAGCTTTTTTTACAATATCTGCATCATTGGGAATACCAGGTGAAATGATCCAGAGATCTGCATCGTATATCCTTTTGGAATGAAGACCTGTTTCGCTGGCAATATGATTGTTTAACAAGTGCAATCCATTATCAGTAACTTGAAAGTTCTCTGATGAGTCACTGCCAAAAACTCGGGCGCCGAGGTGATTTGCCAGTGTTGCTGCGGCAGTTCCACTCATGCCTAAACCAAGTACTGTGATCTTTTTATCCCTGATATTAATTTTTTTTCTATTAGAAATATCTATCATCGTATCTTGAATGTTGTGAGGGAGAATAGAGCCAAAAGTAATCCTATGATCCAAAAACGGACTACAACTTTGGTTTCGGGCCAACCTGATAATTCAAAATGATGGTGAATGGGAGCCATTTTAAATAATCGCTTTCCCTTTCCGGTTGTGGATTTTGTCCAACGGAAGTAGGAAACCTGTAGCATAACAGAAATTGCTTCCCAAACAAAAACTCCACCAATAATGAAAAGAAGTAATTCCTTTTTTAAAAGCACTGCAAGTGTTCCAAGTGCAGCGCCGGTAGAAAGAGATCCAGTATCTCCCATAAAAACTTCAGCAGGAGAAGAGTTGAACCAAAGATATCCGATACAGGCTCCGGCCATGGACGCTGTAAAAATGGTTAACTCCCCTGCGCCAGGTAAATAAATGATATTCAGATAATCAGAAAAATCAACGCGACCGGAAATATAAGCTATGGCAGCAAATACTGTGAAACAAATTGCCAAAAGCCCAGCTGCTAATCCATCCAAGCCATCGGTGAGGTTCACTGCATTGGATGTACCAGTGATTACGAGGATTACCATTAATGGATAAAGCAAACCAAGATCTATTTCCACATTTTTTAAGAATGGAACAGTTGTTTTTGTACTGAATTCAGCAAATTCCGGTGTATTGAAGATCCAAAGGCTCACAATAGCACCAAGAATAATTTGTCCAGCCATTTTATAACGGGCAATAAGCCCTTTTTCTATTTTTTTGATAACTTTTAAATAATCATCGATGAATCCAAAAATTCCCATCCAGATAGTGGCGACAATAATGATTTGGATCATCGGATTGTTTAACTTAGCGAAAAGGAGGGTTGGGAGGAGTACTGATATTAAAATGATGACTCCTCCCATTGTAGGCGTGCCCCTTTTCTTCATGTGTGATTCTGGCCCTGTTAGGCGAATTTCTTCGCCGATCTGGTTTTTTTGTAGTATGTGGATAACCCAGGGCCCTATGATGAAGCTTATAAGCAGTGCAGTAATTGCTGCGAATGCTGCACGAAATGTGATGTACTCAAATAAATTGAGAGCAGAAAAGGTTTCTTTGAGGGGTGTCAGGAAATAATACAACATTAGTCTGCAAAAACTCCCTTGATCACTTTTTCCATGGCCATCCCTCGAGATCCCTTAAATAAAATTTTATCTCCAGAGTGAACGATATCTTTCAATGAATGGATCAACTCATCATGCGATTCAAAATGTTTATGATCAATTCCATTGTTAATCATCGAATCGGTGTAAACTGTATTTTGTCCCAATGTAAAAACACCATCTAACTCTAACTCAGTACATTTTTTGCCAACCTTGCGGTGTTGTTCATGGGATGTGGGGCCTAATTCAAACATATCACCAAATACAAAGATTCGACGTCCGTTACCGGAAAATGATTTTAAATAATCCAATGCTGCCAATGATGAGATTAAGTTTGCATTGTAGGTATCGTCAATGACAGTAATATCATCAAATTGCTTGACTTGGCACCTTCCTGAAGTAGGTTTAAAGGATTGAATCCTTTCAATCACATTATTCCATTCTACTCCCAGAGTTACTGCTATGGCAGTAACAGCAATACTGTTTTTAATAAAAGATAAATTATGGCTACCAGTGGGTATATCATAAGAATCCAGAATCAAAGTAAGTGATCCATTATTTTCTTGGTGAATATCAGCAGGGAAATCACATTCTGGTGTGAGACCAAATGTGACTTTTTTACCAGAGATTCTCATTCCTGCTACTTTGTCATCAGCCAAATTCACAAATGAGATGCCATTTTCCAGTGAGCGAAAAAGCGCTCCCTTTTCCTGGGTAATTGTTTCAATTGAGCCAAAGCCTTCTAAATGAGCAGGTGCAATGTTGGTGATGACTCCATGAGTGGGTTTAGCGATTCTGCAAAGCACATCAATTTCACCGGGAACACTGGCGCCCATTTCAAGAATAGAAATCGAATGCTCATTATTCATTTGAAGGAGGGTCAGGGGAAGCCCAATTGTAGTATTGAAATTCCCCTGTGTGGCGTGCACATTATAACTGCTTTGCAGTACATGTACGAGTAAATCTTTTGTAGATGTTTTGCCATTAGAACCGGTAATGCCTATTACCGGAATATCGAATTGTTTTCGCCATGCATTGGCAATATTCCCGATCATTATTAATGGATTATCACATACAATTTGCTGTAAACCCAAAGATTCATTAATCTGTGAAACCAAGGCAGCGGTTGCACCAGAATTTTCAACATTGCCAAGGAAGGAATGACCGTCAACTCGCCCTCCTATCAAAGCAATATATAGATCATTCTCTTGTACTTCGCGACTATCAGTTGTAATGCCCAGAACTGGGTGATGTAGTTTATTTCCGGTAACAGTTTCAAAAATTGCTGTAAATCTTTCTGGATATTTGATGTCAATTCTCATTGATATCTCCTAATAATCTCCAGATCAGAGTAGAATTCTTTTTTACTCTTGATATCCTGATACTCTTCTCTACCTTTTCCTAAAATAGCTACAATATCATTTTTCTCAGATCGATTTAGAGCATCTTCTAAACCAGCCCTTCGATCCTTAAATACCGTGAAATTGCTTCCAGAAAAACCTCCAATTATTTCTTTCGAAATTTGATCTGGATCTTCTGTTCTGGGATTATCCGGTGTTACGAAACAATGAGTTGCGAAAATTTCAGCAATT
>CAJWPW010000012.1 GCA_913045415.1 uncultured Fidelibacterota bacterium
AGTGATGGCAATTTATCTTCAAAATTTAGGCCAAAGACCAAACCTACAGAAGACCAGTGCGAACTTGGAATATTACTCGTGATATTTGCTACCCAGTTAAACTGAGTTACCAACCCTATAGCTAAGGGCGTGGGTGATAAATTAAAGACCGCAGAGTAACCTGCAGTAAAACCGTACCCCGGGGATATAAGACCGGCTCCCATCTTGAAACCCATTTCCATATTCTTTGGAAGCCAATACCAGGAAAACTTTGGGTCTAATTGGGCCACCAGGTAGTAACTTAATGTTTGAAAGTTTTCCCCTGTGGTATCCGATTTAAAATCGTACCAGTTCATTTCCAGACCAAGGTTTATATCCATTTGCCGAATTTTAAAAAGATCCCGCCGACCCAATCCGATGGTATACCCTGTTTGTGCTGTATGGTTTTGAAGGGCTTGTTCAATTGAAAAAGGAGTTGTATAAGCAAAGGTTATAAACGATTTATCACCAAGATCTGATGAGTCCCGTATTGCTTTCTTCATAAGTTTTGCAGCTTCTTTTTCTTTCTTTTTTGCTTCTTTTTCTGCCTTCTTAGCATCTTTATAAGACGACTTATCTTCTTTTTCTGCATACCGCTCAACTTCTGTGGCTTTTTTTACTTTTT
The DNA here is from genome assembly GCA_913045415.1 of uncultured Fidelibacterota bacterium. Next base: position 644 of record CAJWPW010000012.1, read on the forward strand.
CTGCTGCTACAGCAGCAGCAGCAGCCAGGAGCCTTGCATCATTTGCTTCTTTTTCTGCAGCAAGCATTGACTCAATTGCTATCGTTGCTTCTTTTTTTGCAGCATCCATTTCAAATTTAAATTGTTTTATATCTTGTGCATTTTGTTTCGCCTTCAGCAATGTTTTTTCTGCTTCATTCGCTCTTAGTTTTGTCTCTTCCAATTTCTTTTTAGCTTCTGCTACTTTTTGGTTTGCTTCTTTAAGTGCTCTTTCAGTTTTTTTATAGAACTCCAGAGCAATTGCTATTGTTCCTACATCCAATAAACCATGATCAACAATCTCTCGTCCAGTCCATTCCAGTTTATAGGCATACTTGTCCGGCTGCATAAAAGGAATAATTTTCTTTTCTAATTCCTTACCTTCTCCATTCGTAATGATCCGTGTTGTTTCTTCATCTTTTATACTATGGATAAATTCAATTGTTTGGGTTATCCTATTCTCAGTATTAAAATATTGTATCATTCTAAGATAAGCCCCTCTTTCCCAGAAGATTAGATGCCGACCAACAAATTCACCATTAGAATCAAAATAAGACGATTCTACTACCTCTGCTATCATGGAGTCATCTTTATGCATGCTATAGTTAAAATGATAATAAAAATAGGTAAAGCCTAGTTTATCCGTAAAGGACACTTCAAAAGGACGGCCATCTTTCCTGCTTTTGACATCAGCTATCCAGCCGGGACGAATATAACTCAATTGGTCCGCATAAAGATATTTATCCAGGCGCTGTGCATTCCCAGTTGTATGAAATTCTACTTTATATTCGGAACGTGCACCAGACTTTGACCAGAGTAAATGATAGGTTTCCTGCTCTTCCCTGTCTGCTCCAAACCGTGTGACCGTCTTGATCCGGGCGTCTTTATTATATTTGACCTGGTAGTAGTCTTGCCCATAAAAAGTCTGAGGATCACCCTTCAGGTCTAAAACACGACGGTATGGATTCCAATATTTGTAATGATCAATCGCCCCGACTTTAATGTCCCATTGTTTTATTTTTGGTTTTTCAGTAGCCACCAAAAATGATAAAAATAAAAAAGAAACAAAAATCCAACTTAGGTTCGATCGATAGATTAGGCCAGCCCCCAACTCATGAGAATGATCATTAGGGCAAAAATAGAAAACCCTGCCAAAGATCCTAATTGGAAACGCTTATTGTAATCAATCACATCATCATCCAGTGTTTGATAATTCAGCACAATTGTTTCATGTTTCCCATCATCCACAAATACATCCAAACGACCCATTACAAGAATGTCATTCATCATTTTTTCTTTTGAAGTTCTTGCATTGGGATCTATGGAATATTCTTCTGGGAAATAGCCCACTTTATGCCAACCGGGCAATACATCTACTGGGTGTTCTAAAGGCGAATGCCCAACCAGCTGATTATCTACATAAATGGGAAGGTCATCTGTATCGCAGATAATCTCCAATGTTGTCCGTTCCCGAGCGTCTTTCCATGAAGTTGGATGGGATATCTTCTGGGCATCTTTCAGGTTTGGAAAAACAAAAGATGGATTTACATCCTTGGAGCGCACAAAATCTGCATAGGTTAATACAACAAGCACCTTTTGACCATTATCATGTAGAACCACATCGGAAGATCCAATCTTCCGGGCGCTATGGAAAGAGAGTTGAAGTGAATTATTTGACCAATCCAGTTGAATATCTTGAATCGGGTAAGAAGTTAAATTTCTTGTGAAACCAGAATCCGGTTGAATAATATGATAAAAATTCAGGATGAACCAATTTTCCTGCTCAATCCACCCGGCGATGTCGCTACGCTGAATGGGTTTAGAAAGAAAGAAGTTTAGTTTAAGGTTGGTCTCCCCAGATTCTGAGTTTGCAATATCGATGGTGGGCATTTCCTGGCTCATTATAGACCCTAAGATCAAGAGCCATAAAATGAATCCCCGCATGGCGAATTTTGGGGAAGTAGTTTTCATTTTATTCAGAAGATTCCGGATCCGAAACAGCGAGGTTGATTCTTATTTTTTGTGTTCTTCCTTTGGGGACATAAATATCCTGAAAATCAGGAACTTTTATGGTAAACTGGGACGGTAATGCGTTCGGATCAATCACTCGCACTCGGTGCCAACCCGCATTAACAGGTAATTTTTTGGGAACGGGTGTTTGTCCAATCAAACTTCCATCTATAAAAACATTAGCACCATCCAAATTGCATGTAAGCGTCAGATATGTTTTCCGTTTAGTTAGATCCGGTGGGAGTGTATTTAATATTTCCGGATTATCTAATTTTCTTGTTTCTTTCTTGATATTTTTTTTGATAGATGGTTTCTTTAATATTTCCTTTCCGGTCTCGAGAACATATTTTTCTTCAATTTGCGGCTTTTTTGCCTTTTCAACTTTTTCTGCCACGGAATATGAAATATCAGGTTCTTGATCTGCCAATGCGCGAACTAATTCTATATATGTACTTTCGCCGATTATCCCGTCCATATCCACGCTAGAGAATCCTCGATCCGATTGAAATTGGTTCACTGCACTTTCTGTTAAGGCACCATAATCACCATCTACGCCATTATTAAATACACCTGTTGAACCAAGGTCATACCCTAACGCTACAAGGGCTCTTTGGAGCGCTTTCACTTCGTTGGGCCGTCGTATCCCATTGCTCAACATTCCATAATCAATAATAAACGAAATATCAATATCCTTTTTGGAAATTGTTAATGGTTCTGCTGGCGGAGGGGCGGGCTTTTCCAGAACTGGTCTTTTAACTATCAAGGGTTGGGGTTCATTGAACTCATCCGCATTTTCTAGACTATCTTCTGTGGAGTACCAGTTGTTATACCAGACAAAATATTTTTCCGATCCATATTTTTCACGGGCATAAATAAACGAATCATAAAAAGGAGACCCTTTTGATTCTGTTTCTGGAAGGATAAATACCCTGTTCTCATTTTTATCTTCGGATGAAGACACTTCAGTTCTGATACTGTCACTCAATGATTCCCAAACCTGAATCAAGATTACCCGACTTGCCTGGGAATGGAAAACCTCAAAATCTTCGATTGGACGATCAAACAAATAGCCCAATTGGACTGATTCATTATTTTCTGTCGCTTCTAAATCAATAAGCGGAGGTTCTAATCCAATACCATCCATTGAAGATTCATTGAGAGATGTACTATTGAGCGTAACGTAAAACCAATTTTCTTGACCAACCCACCCAGCAATATTTCCAATATCCATGACATGACTTGTTACAATACGGAGCAGTGTCCCGTTACTTTTTTTATGGGTTGTTATCAGTTGAATTTCATTGGCATGTAATGTGGTGAGAAATAACAGTACAAGCCCAATCTTGGCCCCAAATATTGATCTTTTAAATTTCATTTAATTCCTGTCGGAGTAAAATCACTTCGTCCAGTTCCTCTTGCGGGTTTTCTCCATTTGACTCTTTTTCACGAATCTGGATACGAAGTAAATGAATTCTTTCTTTTAAAGGCATAGATTTTAAGATTTTCTTGCAATCTGATACAATTTGTTCAGGCGGAATATTTTTAGGGTCCGCAAATAGGATTTGTGCCACAGAATCACGTTCATGCTTATCCTGAAAATACTCGATAATTACAGATGATTCCACCGACAATTTCTCATCTAGTAAGAATTCAGCAACTTTTTTTAATAAAGGTGTTGTAAACAGGGTTAATGAGACATTTTCTCTAACATATTCGCGAGTTGCGTCTTTTTCCAGAGCTAATAATTGCAATAATTCGATTTGAGCTCGATCTACTATACTTGTGAATTTTGGAATTTCATCCCTTTGTTCAGTTTGGTCCGGATACTGAACCGGATTAATACGCTGGCTTTTCATTACACGAATAAGATCATGTTCGTCTACTATTAATTTTTCTGATAAAATACGGACAAGGTCATTACGAACAATCCCGTCCTGAATGTTCCGGATCTCACGCATAAGATCCAAGATGTACTGCCGTCTTTCTGCGCCTTCCAGAGATGGACCGCTATGAAATTCTAAATGAAAATCAAGAAAGGATGCGGGAGATTCAATCGCAGATAAAACATCATTTCTCCCCTTATCTCTCACCCAATCATCAGGATCCTGATCCGTAGGCGGACGCACGATGGTGGGCTCCATTCCTGCTTTGAGTAATACCCATCCGGCACGAACAGTAGCATTCCCGCCAGCCTTATCTCCATCATAAAACAAAACCGCTTTTTGAGTAATACGGCTTAAGGCCAATGCATGTCTCGGTGTAAATGCTGTCCCTGAAACAGCCACAACCTGATGAATTCCTGCTTGGTAGAGTTGGAGAAAATCCATGTAGCCCTCCACCAAAACTGCATACCCTGTTTTTCGGATTGCATCCCGAGATGCTTGAAGTCCATAAAAGACATCGCTCTTTTTATATAGAGGTGTTTCCGGGGAATTCAAATATTTTGCAGGATCATCCACTTCAAAAATCCTTCCACCAAATGCAATGGGTTTTCCCGAAGGGTGGTGAATCGGAAACATGATCCTTGAACGGAAACGATCGAATATACCTTTTTCTGATCGGGTAAATAATCCGGATTGATTAATATGAGATTTTGTAAATCCTTTACCGGTACACTGTTTTACCAATTGATCCCAACTGTCCATAGCAAACCCAACTTTAAACTGCTTCAAAATATCTTCTGTTAGTCCACGGTCTGTTAAATAAGTCAATGCACTTTTTCCACGCTGGGAGAATAAATTATCCTGAAAAAGTTTAACAGCAATGGTATGGAGTTCATATAATGAAGAATATAATTCAGAGCCACTATCCCCCTCTTCAAATTGAATTGGTATATTATACCGATCTGCCAGAGTTTTAATAGCTTCCGGGAATGTGATTTTTTGATATTCCATCAAAAATGAAAAAACATTTCCACCGGAACTGCAACCGAAACAATGGTATATCTGTTTTGCAGGTGCCACACTGAAGGACGGCGTTTTTTCACCATGAAACGGACATAGTCCGAAATAGTTGGCACCACGTTGTTTCAAATCAACGTATTGAGACACCACATCCAATATATCTGCCGCGTCCCGGACCCTGTCTACAATATCTTGTGGAATTTTTCCCATTAGGGTTGAGACAATTGTTTCAAATATGATTCACTCAAAGCGACGGGATCTTCCCAGTTAAAAAATTCAACCATATTGATTCTGATCAAATTGCTTTTTTGAGCTAATATTGAATTGGCTTGAATAATATTCGACCATTTCTGCAACGGCAGAATGGCCATGATCCAAATAAAAACCATCATAATAAAAAACCCTTTGATCGACCCAAATACAAAACCTAGAGATCGGTTCATCCATTGGTTGCTTTTCGAAAGGAGTGCAATTTGTACCATTTTTGTCAAGATTCTGGTAGCCATTAAAGTCACTGCAAATAACAAGGAGAAAGAAAGGAACATGCCCATCCATTCATCCATTTGCAATAGGTCATTCACTTTCACTGAAAATTTTGTACTATTGGATACAGAAATCAGAATTGCAAAGATGAGCCCAAGTAACCTGCCGAACTCTTCAATGAGCCCTCGTTTAAATCCAATCACACCCAGCAATACAATAAATAATAAGGCCAGACCATCCAAGAACCAGGACATTTATCCCAACAATTCCCTCAAGATCACGTTGGCAGTTTTTCCATCGATGGACCCGGCACCACGCTGCATAACAACCGGCATCACTTTGCCAATATCTCCCATTCCAGTTGCGCCCGTTTCTTCAATAATGGCAACAACTATCCCACGGATATCATCTTCAGACATCATGTTAGGGAGATATGATTCAAGGATACTCAATTCATTTTTTTCTTTTTCAGCTAATTCAGGTCGATTGGCTTTCTCATACATTGCTACAGATTCTTTGCCCTGCTTTACCAAAGTCTTAATCACAGTCAAGCCATCCTGTTCCGATAGTTCTTTCCTTGTATTGATCTCTTTGTCTTTCAATTTTGCTAAAAGTGTACGGAGGGTTCCAGCCTTATCTTTTTCCCCGGATTTCATTGCATCATACATTTCTGTTTTAATTTTTTCAATAAAACTCATTTTAATTCCCGTCAATTCTTTTCATGGCTAATAGAAGGTGATCTTTATTTGTTTCAAATCCAATAAATCGTCGCCCACCCAGTTTGGATGCTAGACCTACATCACCAGTTTTCATAAAAGGATCCACCACCCAATTCAATTTGAAACTACTGGATTCAAGGATCCGTGAAAATAATTTTTGCGGATATCGCCCATTTTTTTCTGCAATTCCCGGAATATCCAACCAAAGATTCGATTTAACAATGTCATGATCCAATACCGGTTCATCTGATTTGATTCCCACGGCCCGTTGATTAAATAGAAAATCATCCGTTTTTGTTGCAAACCAAATATCAGATGTATCATTTTCCCAAGTTTGATTTTTACTAATGGAATCATTGGATTTTTTTCGCCATGTAATCCGAGTTTGGATCTTAAATGTATTACTCAACAATCCATGATACATCCCGGAATATTGCCATGGTGAAAATAGATAAATCGCACCAGTATTTTTCAGAACGCGATAGGATTCTTCCAACCAATGATTGTTCCACTGGTAATATTCCTGGAGTGTTTTCCGTTGCCCTGTTTCTTCAGCAGAATTCCAAGGATCTTCAGGTGGATCCGCGATGATTAAATCTATGGAATTATCCGGGATCTGTTTTAAGCCATCCAAACATTTGGCAAGGAAAAGTCCTTCCTCCATTCGATCAATGGAAAAAGACATGTCCTCCACTGTGCGAATGGCAGGAAGATATTTATTCAGGTCATCAATGGATAGACCTGGAAAAGTCTCCAGCGGATTGGTAAACAGGGGGGAATTTATATTTTGCGGTGAGTCAGACATCCGAAAATTTACTGAAAAAATAAGCTATATTCTCTCGACAATCTTTTTTTCAATTTCTAATAATTGTTCAGAGTCATCAAATATGTTAAATCTATCTGTTTCAATGGTTAATACGGGGTAAGCTGTTACACTATTGATCCATTGATCGTAGGAGATATTCAGACTGTGAAGGTATTCCGGATCAATAGATTGTTCATAATCCCTGCCACGGGATTTGATCCGGCTAAGTAATGTATCCGTGGAAGCTCTTAAATAAACAATGAGATCAGGCTTTTTTAAAAAAGATGTCATGGAAGCGAATAACCCTAAATAATTATCCCAATCGCGATCTGACATATTTCCCATCTCATGAAGATTTCGGGCAAATATTTCCACATCTTCATAAATCGTTCTGTCCTGGATCACACCACCCATTACTTTGGACATTTGGAGATGCGACTCAAATCTTTTATGAAGAAAATAGATCTGAAGGTTAAAGCTCCATCGTTTCATGTCAGCATAAAAATCACTTAAATATGGATTATCAGATACAGATTCGTAAAAAGGAGCCCATCCCTGTCGTTCTGCTATTTTGGTGGTGAAGGTGGTTTTGCCTACACCAATATTCCCGGCAAGTCCAATAAATGGATGGGTGGACTTTTGTGATTTTTCCATAGTTTAAAATACAAAGATCGTGACTTATATCTTTGAATGAATTATTGCAATTAATAGAGAAATCACCGCATTTTTAACCATGGTTAAAAAACAAAAAGTTCTTTTTGTCTGCACCGGGAACAGTTGTCGATCTCAAATCGCTGAAGGATTGCTCCGCGATATGGCTGATGACCGGTTTGACGTTTTCAGTTGTGGGACGCATCCCAGCCGAGTTCATCCCAATGCTATTGCGGTCATGGATGAATGGGGCATCGATATTTCGAATCACACCTCCGACGATATCAACGATTACTTGGATACGAGTATTAATATCGTAATCTCGGTTTGCGATCATGCCAATAGACTATGTCCCATTTTTCCTGGTGATGTTCAACGGGTCCATTGGAGCGTTGATGATCCTTTTCGAGGCTGGAATCAGGATGCATCGCAATTGGACAATTTTCGAGAAACAAGGCAGGACTTAAAAATCAGAATTCAAAAATTATTAGACGATACAAGGTCTTCATAATGAAAAAAATAATTTTTACTTTACTTTTGTATTTCCCATTCTTACTGGCAGGTGAAATATCAGTTTCCATCTCGGAGGCAGTTATGAATGATTACCTGACTCTGGTGGGTGATTTCAAAGATGTTTCAGAAGATGACGACCTACAAATAATATGGATGCTTGAAAATCCCCGGGTTAAATTTGAAAATGGGGAGGCCCTGTTTTTGGTTCATGCAAATTATACTCATGGGCAGCTGAATATAAGAAAGGATATTAAACTAAAAATTGATATCCAGTTCAATTCCCGAAAAAATACGGTCCAATTGATCATTACAGATCCTGTGATCAAGATGGAAAGAAATGGGGAAATCCTGGGAGAATTAGATATTAGTGATATTTATCAATCCGATTTTGTTTTTTCCGGACCCATGCTAAAAAATGATTCCTTTACTATCAAAACTGCAGAGGGAAAAGAAAGGTTTGATGTGACCACTCAGGATCCAATCATTACCATTGAATCGGGTGTGATTAAAATTGCGATTGATCTTTTATATGAATAAAAAAAGGCTGTAGATAAAAGCAGAATGAATTCGCGGATTGTTTTTTTCTTAAGTCTCCTATTATCCATCATCGTTTTATTGCAATCTATTGCATTTTCCCAACAAATATTAATCACAGAGGTCATGTATGATCTCGATGGAACAGATTCTCCCAATGAGTTCGTAGAAATATTTAATCTCTCCGAGACAGATTCTCTAAACATGGATGGATGGACCATTCGGGATCGTTCCAGCACAGATGCGCTTATTGATAGTGGCTTTGGGCTCAAAATTCCACCCTTATCTTACGGATTGATCATGGAAGGCGATTACTCTTTTGAAACAGGGATTTACAATTCGATTATCCCGGAGAATACGGTTTTAATCAAAGTGGACGATTCCAGTATAGGAAACGGACTTTCCGTATCTGACTCTCTTTATCTTCAGGATTCCACGGGGCAGATTATGGAAACAGTAGGCTGGGAAGACTGGGCTCAAGATGGATTTGCATTGGAGCGTTTGCGGTATCACTTGGAAAACAATCCATCGAATTGGGCACAAAGTTTGGATTCTCTGGGAACACCGGGATCGGTGAATTCAGTATTACCGGATTCCATTGATTTTGCAGTTTTTGATCTCACATTGTCGCCCACCGTCATCGTCACAGAAGCCACAACAACTTTATTAGGACAAGTTGTAAATGATGGATTGAATACAGCCGAACCAGAAATTATTGTCTATGTGGATGGGGCATATTACACCAATGAATTTCCTGGAAATATTGCTGAATTAGATACGGTAGAATTTGAATTAGAGATTGGACCGTTTGAATCCGGGTACCATACGATTCTAGTTTCGTTAAGTACTGAGGGAGACATAAACATCTCCAATAACCAGGATTCTGTGGTTTTGGGTGTGCGATACGAATTTCGAACTTTTGTCCTGAATGAATTCATTCCCCAACCTATTTCAGGCCTACCGGAATTTGTGGAAATCGTCAACATGAATTCAGATACAGTTAATCTCAAAAATTGGCGCATCACTGACAGCAATGAAGGATTAAATTATGGATTGGGCTCTGTTTCGATTGCAATGGATGAATATGTTGTCATTGCAGCAGATTCAACCTTGGTTGATTCTGTACCAAATGGTGTTCCGTATCTCACTCCTGACGGCGGATTTCCTACCTTAAATAATAGCGGCGACGAGATTCGCATCTTTGATCCTTTTAATACTCTCATTGATTCTCTTTTTTATTCATCGACATGGGGAATCAATCAAGGCATTTCACTTGAAAAATATTATACAATTGATTCATCTCATATCCAGGAAAATTGGGCACCCTCTACATCTCTATCCGGATTTACAATTGGTGCGCTAAATGCCGTCACTCCTGCAATTATTAACGGGACACTTTTAAGTGAAAACATTTATTATTCTCCATCAATTCCCAGTGAAACGGATGAAGTAATAATGTCTGTTCCGATCCTAAATAGCGGAACATCAATTTTTTCCGGTATGGTTCAGGTGTTTTCAAACAATGTAATGATCAATCAATTGGCTATTAATTCAGGTAATATTGGGGACACAGTATTGGTGAATATTTCCATAGGCACATTCAATTCCGGATTCAATGAAATGTCCTTATCTCTCATTGTTGAAAATGATGAAAATGAAAATGATAATACAGGTCTGGATACACTAAAAATTCGCTATCCATTTGGAGCAATCCTGATTAATGAATTTATGTCTGCACCTAATAATGACCAATCCGAATTTGTGGAACTCTTTGCATTTCGGAATCTGGATATGGTCGAATGGGCAATATCTGATAATCATTTGAATCCTGTTCTTCTCAATACTATCTCTGTTTCAAGTGGTGATTTTATTGTGGTCTTATCCGATTCAAATATGATGGACATTCTGGATGGGAATGCACATCTATTGTTCCCTTTCAATTTTCCGAGTCTGAATAATTCTGGAGATGGAATATATTTATTTGATCATACCAAATCCGTCATTGACTCACTTAATTATGATAATGACTGGCCACTTACGAGTGAACGATCAACTGAGAAGATACGGCAATCCTACACATCCAATGGATCATCAAATTGGTTACTCGCAGATGAGAATATTTCCATGACTCCCGGTGCTAAAAATAGTGTCATGGTCTTAGATGTGGATGGCATGATCATCCAGGATGCTATCACCTATTCACCCATTCCGCCTTTTCCAGATTCGGTTGTAACTATTCTAATCCCCATCGTGAATGCAGGCGTAGAATCTTTTGATGGCACGTTTTCCATTGAAATGAATGATGATGAAATTGGAGATGGAATTATTCCAACAATTTCCATGGGTGACACTGTAATGATTGAATCTGAAATTGTGTCGACCTCATCAGGTGTACATTCCATTTCGATTATTTTAAACATTAGCGATGATGAAAATCCTGAAAACGATATTGGAGTTTTTTCATTAAATGTTCGCTATCCATTTGGGTCCGTTTTGATCAATGAATTCTTGGCTGCACCCAATAATGATCAGTCCGAATTTGTAGAGTTGATCGCTTTTCAGGATTTGGAATTGATTGCTTGGGGGATTTCAGATAATGTTTTAATCCCAATTCAAATCGATTCATTTTTCGTGGAAAATGGAGATTTTTTGGTTATTCTATCCGATTCAAACATGATTGATTTTGTACATGATGGTGCACACATTACCATTCCTTCCAATTTTCCAGGCCTCAACAATTCTGCAGACGGGATCTATTTATTTGATCATACGGGTTCTGTCATTGATTCGCTTAATTATGACGGTGACTGGCCAGTTACGAATGATCGTTCGACCGAGAAAAAGCGTCCATCCTATATATCCAATATATCTGGAAATTGGTCATTTGCAAATGCGATTGTTTCCATGACGCCCGGTGCTCAAAATAGTATCATGGTCTTAGATGTGGATGGCATGATCATCCAGGATGCTATCACCTATTCACCCATTCCGCCTTTTCCAGATTCGGTTGTAACTATTCTAATCCCCATCGTGAATGCAGGCGTAGAATCTTTTGATGGCACGTTTTCCATTGAAATGAATGATGATGAAATTGGAGATGGAATTATTCCAACAATTTCCATGGGTGACAC
>CAJWPW010000013.1 GCA_913045415.1 uncultured Fidelibacterota bacterium
TTTTGGTACCCGAGTTCTTTAGTCAGTAATGCTGCCTCTGATCTTTTATTTCCGATCAATATGATCTCAGATTGGCACTTAAAATATTCGAATATTTTCCCTGGAATGATACCTTTATTCTTATCTTGATTGGGGACTACCAGAAATATAAAATCGCTGTCCACTAAAATTTGAATAGCCTTTTGATGAGGCTGATAGGCAAGAATGGATACATATTGCTGTATCTTTAATCGCTGAATTGTGTCAAGAATATTCGGGTGAACAGACCCCACCAGTTGAATTGTGATCTTTGACCCACTGGAGGAATCATTATGATCTTTTACGGATTCGAATAATCCCAAGGGATTCTGTGACATAGATAATGACCCGGTATGACTTATAACAATTTGATCTCGACTTTTCCTTTCTTTTGGCTTCCGGGAAAAATCATCCTGATCGAAACCATTGTAGATCACTGTAGATTTTGATTTGATAGGTAATCTGTCATTTAATAAAGATTCAAACCCGGTACTTACGGTAATAAGCCCGTTACAATCGTTTAATACTTTTTTTTCTAGCAAACCATCGATCCATGTAGTCAGGCTATTCCTGGGATTTTCCAAATAATAAAATCGATCTGTCCAAGGGTCTCTAAAATCAGCGACCCATTTTACATGGGATACTTTTGCCAATTTTCGCCCAATCAAATGGACTGAATGAGGGGGGCCTGAAGAGAAAATCAAATCAAAGTTTTGACTATCTAACAGTTCCTTCCCCTTTTTTACTGCACCTGAATACCATCCAATTCTACCATCAGGGATAACCAAATTGTAACGTATCCAACGGGCAAATTTTGTGAATAGGGTATCGTCTTTACTTTTACTGAGTTGGTGTGTCGGAATAGAATTATTTCCAGTGATCCAATTAAAAATTGAATAAAATGAAAACGCATCCGATAAATGAGTTTCCATATCAATTGCTTCTGATAATAATGTTTCATCTCGAGCAGGATATTCACCATCCTTCACAGTTAGGATAACAGGTTGCCATCCATATTTCGGAAGATATTTGCAAAATTTTAACACTCGTTGCACCCCGGGGCCGCCACTGGGTGGCCAATAATATGTTATAATTAAAACTTTTTTCATTAAGCGTAGTATCGTTTTTTAAACCCGGTCCACGAACCCTGGTTTAAAATATATCGTTTTATAAAATTCAGAATAAAACCTAATCCATACCCAATGATCTGAGCAGGAATCACAACCAATAAATAGGGGAATATTCTCAACTCATTTTTTTTGGCCGCTCCAAATAAAGATAATAATCCCAATGGAATAAAAATAAGTAAGAATAATTGGTCTAATGGAAAATTGAGGTAAATCGCAGTTCCCACAATGCTAATTCCAACCAAGGTAGCCAATGATGGTAAAAAATGGATTGGTTCCAACATGGATGGATCAATTTTTCCTAAATTAATACGAGCTACTCCCCAGTTAAACACTTGTTTAAAAAACTGTTTTATGGATGTTCTTCGACGGTGGTAAACCACGGCATTGATTAGGAATTTGATTCTTGCACCCGATTTTCTGATTCGATTGCTTAATTCAATATCTTGTCCATGGCGAAGGTCCCCAAACCCACCCACTTTCTCATATACTGATCTTTTTATTCCCATATTATGTGTACGAGGGAAAAACTTGGCCATCATTTTTTCGCTGTGTCCACGCATGCCCCCAGTGGTAATAAAAGAGGTCATGGCAAAATCAATAGCTTTTTGTAAAGTCGTGAAATCATCCTTTGCACCATCTGGACCACCGCAGGCATCAAATGAATCATTTAGGTATTCTTCATAAATCGTTTTGATCCAATCGGGGTGAGCTTCACAATCGGAATCAATAAACAAGATCAATTCACCCTCACTGTTTTCTAGACCATGGTTTCTGGCTGCACCGGGACCCTGGTTTTCCTGGGTGATAAATTTGATTGGGAAGTTTGATTCTGTCTGCCAGTGTTTTACAGTCTCACTGGTTGAATCTGTTGAGCCATCATCAGACACAATAAACTCAAATAGCTTCAGATCAACAGATTGTTCCTGAAGTGAATTATATAAGTATTTGAGTTCATCAACACGATTGTAGGAAGGCGTGATAATGCTGATGATCGGTGGAAGCCCAGCCATGTTTGAAAGTTAATCTCTTGAAATGAATCGGCGGATTCGGTTTTCCTGTCCTTGTGTGGATCTGGTCATTAATTCTCCCAATAAGCCGATGGAGAAAAATTGAATTCCAATGATAATGAGCATAATGCCAAACATCAAAAGTGCCATATGTTTAGAAAAGGGTTCCCCCAAAGCATATTTGAAATACAGAACAAAACATTCGACAATAAATCCAACTTTTAGAAATCCGATCCCAAACATGCCAAACAGGTGTAGTGGCTGTTGTGTATAGCGATTTAAAAATAAGATCGTGATCAAATCAAAAAATCCATGAAACATTCGGGATCCACCATACTTGGTTTCACCAAATTGTCTTGCACGGTGATTTACCACAATTTCAGTGATTTTGAATTTCTGTTGTCCTGCCAGAGCGGGGATGTAACGATGGCGACCTCCATAAACTTCTATCGATTTTACCACAGCTTGCTTATATCCTTTTAATCCACAATTGAAATCGTGGATCTTCACACCCGTCATCAATCTTGTTACAAAATTAAATACTTTAGATGGGAGAGTTTTATTTAGTGGATCATGGCGCGTTTTTTTCCATCCGGAAACCAGATCCCATCCATCAGATAATTTTGATATTAGGTTAGGAATTTCCGCAGGATCATCCTGAAGATCAGCATCCATGGTAATAATATATTCACCAGTAGCAACTTTGAAACCTTCTGACAAAGCGGCAGCTTTCCCATAATTCCGATAGAATTGGAGCAATTTAAAATTGGAATTCTTTGTACAGAGATCTGCCATCCATTCCGTTGAACCGTCGGAAGACCCATCATCAATGAATAATACTTCCCATACAGAATATGTGGATAGGCTATGCTCCAATTCCCTTACTAATTCCGGTAAGGATTCTTTTTCATTCAAAACGGGAATAACAACTGATACATTCATTTTTAAATTTGTAATAATTTCCATACTTTTTTCAAATTGAGATGTGTTTGAGTTCGAGTTCGTCCATTAATTCGAATTTTTACAGTTTGAAATGAATTGTCATCAATAAACGTTGCACCAACAAGAGCATTGGATTCATTATCCAAATCATTCTTTTCAAAATTAAGGTGAATATTTTGCTCATCACTCATTCCTGTATTATTGAATTCCTTTTCATAATCCGGTTGAACACCCCATAAAATTTTAGTGATATGTTTTGGCTCCACAATTTGTAAAAATGGGAAAAATTCAAGGATCTGACCATAGGTATATTGTTTATGATCAATCAAATTTCGAGCAGTTACATTTTGTGGGGTTAACCACATGAGTAATGCCTTTCTACCCAATGGATCTTTGAATTGTAAAAAAGAACTGTCATGCTGTGATATAAATGTAAAAGTCAATGCACCATGAATAGGACCTTGTGAATCAATTTTCCCTTTTCCGGTACAGGAAATATATTCTTCCAGAAGATCATGATAGGTCCTTTGAGTTACTGGGAGTGAAAATTGTGTGCCTGAACCAGCACATCCTGCAAGAATAAGCCAACAAAAAATAATGTAGCGAAACATTCAATCCTGTTTTTCTACTTGGTGGATTTTCGGGATATTTTCCTTGGACTTAGCTTTTACCACTTCATCCAAATGTTCTTTGATGGTATTATTTTCTGGGTCTATACTTAAGGATTGGCGTATAAAATCTACAGCCTCATCATAACGATTCATTTTGAAATAGATCCATCCGATCGTGTCTAAATAAGGGGCTGATTTCGGCGCTAATCGAATCGCATTCATTGCAAGTTCAAGGGCAAATTCCACATCCTCCCCTCTTTCAACCAAACTATAGGCATAATTATTGAATGCTTGGGCATCGGTGCTGTCTGTTGAGATTAATTCCATATATAATTTATCCGATCTATCCCACTCACTGGTGGTATCATAGATGAGTGCGAGATTATGTTTTGTATTTCTCGATTCCGGAAAAATAGCTAACGCTTGAGAAAGATGAATTTTAGCATTCCCATAATCTTTGAATTGGTAGTATGCTGTTCCCAGGAGATATTGCATGGTGAAATCCTGAGAAAATCGATCTAAATGTGGGCTTAATGCTAAAATCGCTTCTTCAGGCTTCTTTCCACTCAAGGCCATGACAGCATTGTTAATAAATCCACGTGGATCATCAGGGAAATGATCAATAATAAGCTGGTTATATAAAATAGCTTTTTCATTCTCTTCTTTATCTAATAAAAGAGAAACGATACGATGTAACACATTCACATTCAGGCTGTCAATTTCAAACGCATCAAACATAACATTCAAAGCCTTTTCAGGATCATTTAATTCTTCATAAAGGGCACTTTTCTGTATCAGTAATTCTGTGGTTGTTCCCTGAATATTTTCGATCCGATGGATCATGTCCAAGGCCACATCAAATTTGCGGCTGAATAGGGTAAGATCTCGAATCGTTTCAAGAAATTTGATATTGTCAGGATCATCTTCTAATAATAATCCGCATATTTCCTCAGCCCGGTCAAAACTGCTGGACGTTAGGGCAATTTGAAGCGCCTGTTCTAATCCTTTGATCGACATGGAATTGACTTGATACCCTTCAATATAATAATCAATTGCCAAATCCCAATTTTTTTGAAGCCTTGCAAGATCAGCCAGAGTAAATAAATAATCCAGATTGTCAGAATCAAGTATTTTTAATTCTTTAAAAACTAATTCCGCATCGATGAATTTATTTTGGGCGAGATAAAGTTGCCCCAGCATCTCCCGAGCTTCTAAATCTTTTGGATCAAGGTCCAAAGCGATCATTAAATGGTCTTCAGCTCGTTTTCCTTTCCCCAAGCGGCGATAAGCATCTGCTATTGATATATGAATGGTTGCTGCATTGGGGTCCAAATCAATCGCATCATGAAATTCCAAGACAGCTAAAGCATAATTGCCCTGATTCATTAAAAATTCACCCTGCATAAAATGATGCAAGGCTATTTCTTTTTCCTGTTCGGTATTCGCTGATAAAAAAGCGAAACAGGTCAAAATGAGAAAAAATTTATTAATCATTTTAAGTGGGTGCAATTGTTGCATCATCATTGCTGTGAATTTTAATCTGATTTCCACCTACTTGTTTCGCATTATACATGGCTTTATCAGCGAGGTCAATCAAATCTTTCATATTTTCTGAATGGGTTGGATATAAAGACATACCTCCCGATATAGTCATCTGAACACTTTCACCATTCATAGAATAAGGATAATCGGCAATATTATCTACAATCCTTTGAGCAACAACCAAGGCCATTTCAGGAGTAGTATTAACTAAAATTATGGCAAATTCTTCGCCACCATAACGAGCAACCACATCAACGGTACGAACATTTTCCGACATTATTTTGGCTACGGTTTGAATCACATAATCCCCATAAGGATGCCCCAATGTATCATTGACCCGTTTAAATTTATCAAGATCAAATATAAGGACAGCCATATGGTGCTGAAAACGTTTTGCCCGTTGAATCTCTTCCGAAAATCGTTCTTTATAAGTTTGATGATTTAAGAGTTTTGAAAGACCGTCATGAGTAGCATTTTGGTAAATTTTTTCGTATTCAATAAGCCAGTTCAATGATGCACCCATCACCCGTCCAATCAATGTAAGGTTTTGTTCATCTGCTTTGGTATAGGGCTGGCCTGTTATTCGTTCAATGAAGAGAGAGCCGCGACTTTCTCCATAAGCTATGATGGGGACACCCAATACAGATTGAAAATCAGTTGGTGCTTCATTTGAATTAAACCTGGCAACATTTTCATGTGATTCTTTCCAATTTTGTGAAAGAACGACTTTTTCGCTCACGGTTGGTAATCCATGAAGGGTACCATGGCTGGGAAATTCAGTACCTTCAACAAACTCATCTTTAACCCCATCTACCAATTTAATTATCGAATTCAACTCATTTTCACTTTTTAAGGAAATAGTTAATCTATCATAATAGAAGAATGTCCGAATTAAATACTTGAAATGGTCCAGCACCTGTGATTCATCTGATTTAAAATTAAGTTCAGAAAGAATTTCAATGATTCGTGATTTATTTTCTTCTCCCATGATATGTTTTTCTAGAGATTCGAGGCTTCCTAATCCATGGGAGATGAATTTCCCCATTGCCTGCAAGACTGATTTATCTTTATCCGTCATATCAGAAAAATGATCGATTCTTGTTAAAACAAATCCGGCGATGGAACCATGAAGGGAAATTGGACTTCCGATGACACATTCACTTCCTCGCCAAGGTTTATCATCGAATAATTCATTCCAGCCATCTTTATCATCCTTTTGATAAACTGTACTAGTATTCTTAAGGATAGAAGAAATAATTGAATTATTTGAGGAAATTGAATCTAGAAAGTCATCTATGTGTGAAGCTTGTAGAGAAAAAACACCCGCTTCAGGATCAATCATATAAATTGCCGAATCAAATTTTGGGTTTATGGCCTTTACAGTTGATAAAACTAATTTTTTCAAATTTTCATAGAGATGATTGGTTGTCTTTAATTCTGTTTGATAGGTGGTGGATTCATCCGTGTGCGCTACTTCTGCAGCCTGGGCTGGTGAAGATGTTAATGATCCTAAAAGTTGACTGTATATCATCAAGATTACAATGATACCAAACAATATTAAATATCTCAGTATCTCGGAAAAATTGGATAAAGATTCAGGGAGAAATAAAAAAATAAATAGCACAAGGCAAAAGGCAGCGAGTGCCCTGGTAAAAGTTGGTAGATTGTTTATTGTTGACATTATACAAAAATCCCCGTCTTTAAAATTAACAAGTTTAGACGGGGATTAAAACCAGTTTGGTGATGAGCTCAAAGATTAATCATTCACAAAATGCATCTGCTTTGAGAAATCTTTTTTAGATTTTATTTTATTATTTTCTAAGGATGAATCTGCATCTGCATCTGCCAAATCCGGAGTACGATTTTTCACATTTTGTAAAGGTGGGTTTGAAAGACTTGGAACAGAATCTTCTGCATAAAATTGAGTTTGTGATGGGATGCCACCGTCTGCCGGTGAAACCAACTGCATCGACACAAAAACAAAAGCAATCACCAATCCAGTCATTAGAGATGCATATATAGGTGTAAATCCAAAAATAGTGCGCTGAGAAGTTATTGGAATATCAAGACGAGTATGATCTGATTGAATCCGGGCCAAAAGACGATCATTGAAATCAGGAGATACTGTCACCTTGGGTATGGTTTTCATTTGCGCCATGTTCGTTCGGATGGATTCAACAAGTCCTCTTGCATCCGGATTTTCTTCGAGATAGGTTTCGAATTCTTTCCGCTTGGAAAGGGATAATTCGTTTTCGATGTATTCCGAGATTAAATCTTCAAATTGGTAGCGATTCATCAATATTATTACTCCTATTTTATCTTAAGTCTTTCAGATCGACCTGCAATTGCAAGCGCGCCCTGTTAATTCTTGATTTGACTGTCCCCAATGGAACATTAACAATACTACTGATGTCGTCATAAGAAAGTTCCTGAATATCCCTTAAAATGATCACTGTTTTGAAATGTTCCGGTAATGCATGAATGGCAGCCTGGATTCGTTTTTCTGCGAATTCGCTTTGTACTTCCTGGCCTATTTCCGGTTGAATTGCAGGTAAGTCATAGTCCCGTTCATCTCGAGTCATCTGGCTCAATAGAGTAGTTTTACGTCTCTTTCTTTTTCTTAATTCCGTGTTGGCAAGATTTCGAGCAATGGTATAGATCCATGTGGAAAATTTAGCGATCTCACGATAATAATGTTTTTTCACATACAATTTCAGCATGGTGTCTTGCACCACATCTTCTGATTGTTCCCTATCACCAAGAAATTGGAAAACAAAATTGATCAATCGATCCCGAAATCGATTCACTAGTTCGATATACGCATTTTCATCACCAGCTTGGAACCGAGCGATCAATTGTTCATCTGTGTAAACAAAAGGTGCTTTTTGTTTATCCAATGACATGTCCGATAAATTGAATGAGTTCTGTTTCATCATTACTGTAACTTGTTTTTTGCCTTTTATCAATATTACCTAATTCATTTAAAGCACATTCCAATTTTTCCTGTGAAAATCCACGGGCATACTTTGGAATTTGCTTCTTTACCGATGGCGGTATTGGCATATAACCACGCGGTTCCCCTAAAGTTCCATTATTCATTTTAGCAAAAAGCATTTCCTGGAAAAGAGTTGTGAGTGGATAAATAAGTGAAATCATGGTATCATTTGATGTGATGATGGTCTTTCCAAGTGCCATGGCTTTATCGTAATTTTTCCCTCCCAAAGCTTGCAGGAATTCCCATCGCTGCCGGTCCCGCTTCCAACCGGAAAACATATCAATATCTTCCGAATTAATAGTATCTCTGTCTCCAGTCCAAAGGCACACTTTTTCGATCTCATTATTCAGGTGTGCCACCGAATCACCAGCCATTTCTACCATAACATTCACTATACTGGAATGAGCCATTTTCCCCCGTTCCTTAAAAAAGAAATTTGCCCATTTTTTCAAATCCTGAGCATATGGCGTTTGAACGTCAATAATACTGATGATTTTTTCAATTTGAGTTAAATATTTGGATTTGGCCATCCAATCATCATTAATCAGTACCAAAATATGATTTTCCATAGGGGATTTACAATATTGTATTAAATCATCAATTGGTTTCCCCTTCAACTGCTGAGGGTTTCTTAAAACAAATAGTTTTTTACTTGAAAAAAGATCACTCATTGTGAGACGAGCCATTATCTCCTTCCCTTTCATATCATCTGGAAGCATAAGCGTTTGATCCTTATCTGAATCACCGAAAAAAGTTTCTGATACTTTTTGAATAAAAAAAGTTTGAAGGAATTGGTCATTTCCTTTTAGAAAATAAATTGGGTGAATATTCCCAATCTTCAAGTCATTGATAGCGTCTTTAACTTTCATTTTGGGTCTGTAAACTCACGATATAAACAGCAAGAAATGCAAAAATAAAACTCGAAAGTCTTTCAGTAACCAAAACCTTTAATGCAGGAATGTTTGCCCAGATGATCGTGGTGAGAAATCCCACCAATAAACCGGCGATGATGCCCTTGCGCGTAGTCTTTTTCCACCAGAGCGCCATAACCAAAGCAGGGCCAAATGCTGAGCCTAATCCACTCCAGGCATAACTGACAACGCCAAAGATCTTTTTGCCTTGAATTTCTGAAAATATGGCAATTCCGTACGCTGCCAAACCAAGAACAACAATCATGATCCTACTCAATTTTACCAGAACTTCCTGAGAGAGATCTTTCCCAAGATATTGATGATAAAAATCTTCCGTGACGGCAGAGGTAGACACCAACAATTGTGAATCTGCAGTAGACATCATGGCTGCAACAGCGCCTGAAATAAAGAGCCCTGCAAGAACAGGATGTAGCAGACTTTTGGCTAAAATCGGCATGGATTGTTCCGGATCCACAGTAAGAAAGTATTCCGGGCCAAAATAGACCAATGCTACAAGCCCCACTAAAAATGCACCTGTTATTCCCGGCAAAGCCCAAGCAATGGCAATTTTTCTCGCTACTTTTACATCTTTGGAACTCCGGATTGCCATATATCGAATTACCAGATGGGGTTGACCAAGATATCCTAATCCCCAACTTAATCCACCCAATGCAGTTATGAGTGCCGCAAAGCCATCTTTACCGCCAAAAAAGGAACCGTTATTATTATTAAAAACCGAATTCGCAGCCGCTAAACTGTCAGAAATAGTCATTCCCGATTCTGATAATTCAATATATCCGGCAATAGGCAAGATGACCAAAGTCCCGATCATGAGAATTCCCTGGAGAAGGTCCGTCCACGCAACAGCGTAGAATCCACCCATAAGTGTATAAATAATGATGATGGCAGCACCGATAGAAATCCCGGTAATGGGATCTAAATCAAAAAGTGAATTTAGTACCTTGCCGGAAGCGTGAAATTGTGCAGAGACGTAAAACAGAAAGAAAAATGCGATAATGACAGAAGAAAACAGGCGGATGATATTGGAGCTATCATTGAATTTTCGGTGGAGGTATTCCGGGATAGTGAGGGCATCATATTTTTCCGTTTCTTCCCGAAGCCGTTCAGCGATTAAAAACCAAGATGCGATTATACCAAGAATAATTCCGATTACAGCCCAGGATTCGCTTAATCCAATGGTTATAGCAGCTCCGGGCAGTGCCAATAAAAGCCAAGCTGATTCACCGGAAGCCCGTTCAGAAAAAGCAGTAACCCACGGACCCAGTTTCCGACCTGCCAGTAAATAATCTTCCTGGGTTTTATTAAATTTGAATGTCCAAACGCCAACACCCAGCAAAAATGCCAAGTAAAGAATAAAAATAATGCCAATCATATCCATATTAAACCACCAAAGTTATGAGTCCTACTGCAAGACAATATATCCCGAAATAATGAAATTTCCCCTGTTCCAACCAACCAAGGAGCCATTTAAGCGCCACCACGCCTACCGCGAAAGAACTGGTCAGCCCTGCCAAAGCAACCGGGATGGGCATTTGAAATCCACCGCTTACATCCAATGCAGTTAAAAGCCCCGCACCACCAATAGCAGGAATTGCCAATAGAAAAGAAAACCGCGCCGCTTCTTTTGCAGATAAACCTAAAAATAGTGCGGCGCTGATGGTCATACCACTTCGGGATACACCGGGAATAATAGCCATAGCCTGGGCACAGCCAATCAAGATGCATGTTAAAAAAGAATGGTCTTTATCCTGACGATTTGCAAAAGATGATCCAAAGAGAACAACTCCGGTAAAAATGAGTGCACCTCCAACAGCCGTTACATTCTCAAACAGGGAATAGATCAAATCTTTAAACCCCAGCCCAATACCAACAGCAGGCAAAGTCCCGATTAGAATGTACATAATAAATATTTGTGTCTTTTTTGAAGCAAGCGACAATATTAAGGATTTTATGTCATCAAAAAAGATCACAAGTACACTGGCAAGTGTTCCAAGATGAACAAGAATCTCAAATTCGTTTCCTGGTTGCTCGATACCCAGGATTGCCTGGCCCAAGACCAAGTGTCCGGAACTGCTGATTGGTAAAAATTCAGTAAATCCCTGGATAATGCCCAGGATAGTTGCTTCAAGTATCGTCATAAGATAAAATAAATTGGTGGGAATTTAGACGAGCGAAACGGAATCGGGTATTGGTAACTGTAAATTAGTAACGTGTTAATAATTAATTTGTAAATGGTTTCCAGATTATTAGCAGTATCCCAATAATCCAATCATTCGTCCAGCTTTTTTTCCGTTTCGACGATATGAATGATATTTTTCTGCATCACAATAAGTGCATTCGGTTAAAGTTGTTATTTTCTCACGTTTAAATCCATTTTGGACTAATTGGTGCAATGCCAATTTTTGGAGGTCAATTCGATACTTTCCAGCCCATTTCTCTTCAATAAAATTTGGATCGAATTGATTGATCACATCATCACTTACTTCGAAACAGCATTTTTGAATTGACGGACCAATCAAAATATCAAAATTAGATAGAGATTTTCCCTTTTCTTCTATCTGCTTTGCGGATTGTAGTAAAATTCCATTAACCAATCCTCGCCAACCAGCATGAACCAATCCAAATACCGGATCCAGCTGATGAACAAAATAAACGGGCATACAATCCGCTACCTGGATAGAACAAACTAAATTTGGATCCGAAGAAAAAACACCATCTGTATCTAAAATCCGTCCCGCTTCCATCGGAAATAATATATTTGTGGAATGTGTCTGTTTAGGAATAATAAGAGAATCAGAATTAAACCCAGTTTGATGCGCCAGATTTTTTTGCCCTTCTAAACCATCAGCATTGAAGGATTTATAAGAGAAAATAGCCTTAATATTTTGATTGGAAAAATGGTGGGAATAATCCACCCAGTCTTTGTGAATCATTCAGATGTATGACTATAAATAGTGCCATCATACACACCGATATTTTTCAATTTATTTTGGGTGTATTCCAACACTTGGGCAGAGCCATTTTCATTCCTATTGGCACCGATAAATTGGATCGATGTCTG
>CAJWPW010000014.1 GCA_913045415.1 uncultured Fidelibacterota bacterium
CTAATAATGTCAACGGTTGAACGTTGGACACATTGAGTCTAATTTGCAAATATAAAATCAACATTTATGACGGAACAGTTGCATCTCTAATGTGTAAAAAAGGATTGTAAATAATAAAGTCTTTCTTAGAGTCGGTTGTGAATGGATCGATTGGCAAAATCCTGGTTTTGATCCATATTCACCCAAAAATAATATCCCAGATTTATCTAAATTTTCAATTGTGATTGGGGTATCTGCTATAGCACCCGTTTCATTTGATTAATCCAAAAGCTCTTTTAAATATTCGCCGTATTCATTAGTATATGTTTTAACCAATTTCTCCAAACCCGAATGATCAATAAATCCTTGATTAAAAGCGATTTCTTCCAAACATGCCACTTTTAATCCCTGCCTATCCTCAATCGTTTTAATGAAGTTAGATGCATTATTCATAGCTTCCTGAGTCCCTGTATCCAACCAAGCATACCCACGACCCATGAGTTCAACGTGAAGACGATTCTGATTTAAATAGGCTTGATTAACCGAAGTAATTTCCAATTCCCCACGAGAAGATGGTTTTACATTTTTTGCTATTTTAACTACATCATTGGGATAATAATACAATCCAACCACAGCATAATTTGATGCTGGGTTTTTGGGTTTTTCTTCGATACTCGTGGCTTGTCCTACATCATTGAAACCCACCACACCATATCTTTGGGGATCCTTTACACCATACCCAAATACAACTGCATTATCCTTTTCTTCTACTGTTAAAACACTCTTTGCCAGCATGCTTACCAAGCCATGGCCGAAGAATATATTATCACCTAGAATGAGGGTTACAGGATCACCTCCTATAAAATCTTCTCCCAGAATGAATGCTTGTGCTAATCCATCCGGTGATGATTGGATGGTATAAGAAAGATTGAGACCAATATGATGACCATTCCCAAATAAGTGTTCAAACCTCGGAGTGTCTTCTGGTGTTGAAATGATCAAAATATCCCTGATACCTGACAACATCAATGTAGATAGAGGATAATATATCATGGGTTTATCATAGATTGGCAGGAGTTGTTTGGACACAACTCTTGTCGCCGGATAAAGCCTAGTACCGCTACCACCTGCTAAAATAATACCCTTCATTTCTTTATAACTCCTAATCTTTCCTGTCTGTAATTATTATCCTGAATCGCCTTCCACCAGTTTTGATTATCCAAGTACCAATGAATTGTTTTTCGAATCCCTGTTTCAAATGATTCATTTGGAGACCAACCTAAATCATTTCGGATTTTTCCAGCATCGATGGCATATCGAAAATCATGTCCGGGTCGATCTTTAACAAATGTAATCAAATCAGAATAGCTAGATCCATTTTTGCGGGGAGAAATTTCATCCAAAAGAGAACAAATGATAGTAACCACATCTATATTTTTAATCTCATTATTCCCACCGATATTATATGTCTCACCCATTTCACCTTTGGCTAAAACCGTGTGAATTGCATCGCAATGGTCCCCGACAAAAAGCCAATCTCTTACATTCTCTCCCTTTCCATAGACAGGGAGTGGGTTTCCTTGAAGACAATTAATGATCATAAGTGGAACCAGTTTTTCCGGAAACTGGTATGAGCCATAATTGTTTGAGCAATTGGTAATCAAGGTTGGTAATCCAAAGGTACGATTCCATGCACGAACCAAATGATCTGAACCCGCCTTGGATGCTGAATAGGGCGAACTTGGGTCATAAGGTGTGGTTTCCAGGAATTTTCCATCATCACCTAATGAGCCATATACTTCATCGGTAGAAACATGTAGAAACCGAAAATTATCATTATTAGTTTTATTAATAAATGCACGAGATTGCTCCAATAAATTGAGCGTCCCAACCACATTGGTTTGAATAAATTCTGCTGGACCTTCTATGGAACGATCCACATGACTCTCTGCTGCGAAATGGACTACAGTATCAAATTGATGCTTTTCAAAAAGGGAATTAACAAGATCCACATCACAAATATCACCTTTAACTATGGTTAAGTTATTTGATGAAATACCATTTAGGTTTTGGATATTTCCCGCATAGGTCAATTTATCCAAATTAACTATATGGAGATCTTCTTCCCTATCAAGGACTGTTCGAATATAGTTAGATCCAATAAATCCACATCCACCAGTAACTAGACATTTTTTCATTTAATATTCCGGTAAAAATTGTTGGTCATTTAATGCTGGAAGCATGAGATCCTTTTCTGACAAAATTGGTGAATCATACGTCCAATCCACCCCAATTGTTTCATCATTCCAAATAATACCAAATTGATCGTTTGGATCATAAATATCGGTGCATTTGTATACGACAATCGATTCCGAAGATGTCACAAGATATCCATGTGCAAATCCTTCAGGTATATATAGCATTTTTTTATTTTCAAAAGTTAAATGAACAATTTCAGACTGTCCAAATGTGGGTGACCCTTTTCGAATATCTACTGCTACATCTAAAATACTTCCGGAAACAACACGGACTAATTTCCCTTGTGGGCGGTTAAATTGATAATGAAGTCCACGAAGTACTCCTTTGGTTGACTTTACCTCATTATCCTGAACAAAATTGATTGGGAGCTCATTATTCTTAAAAATAGGTGTTTTATAGGATTCAAAGAAATAACCTCGTTCATCTTCGAAAACAGTAGGTGTAATAATTTTCACACCATCAAGTGATGTATTTTTAACAATCATAAAACTGTTTTTCGACCCACATTATCAAATTGGAATCCATATTCAGATAATTTATCCATGCTTAAAATATTTCGTGTATCCAGAACTAGAGGTGTTTTCATGAGCTTTTTCAATTTTTTCAAATCCATACCTCTGAATTCGTTCCACTCTGTCATGATTACCATTGCATCCACACCATCACATGTTTCCTCCCAAGAATGTAAATAGTTCAAGTCGGGGAAAATATTCTGCATAGATTTATTCGCGATGGGATCATAAGCCTTTACTTTCCCACCTCCATCTAAAATAGATTGAATCATTTCAATGGAAGACGATTCACGAACATCATCTGTATTGGGTTTGAATGCTAATCCCAATATACCAATAGTTTTCCCGGAGAAATCATCGCCGATTAAATTTTTTAATTTTTCAACCATCCTTGTTTTCTGAATATTATTGGTGGTAATAGCTGCATCAATTGTATTCATAGGCACACCTTTTTTACGGGAAAGAGTTGCAAATGCCTGAGTATCCTTCGGGAAACAGGAACCACCAAATCCCGGACCTGGATGTAAAAATTTGGGGCTTATCCGCCCATCCTGTCCCATACCTTTTGCGACCAAGTGAACATCTGCGCCAACCGCTTCGCATAAGTTCGCCACTTCATTGATATAACTGATCTTGAGCGCTAAAAAAGCATTGGCTGCATATTTAATCATTTCTGCTGTAGCAACATTGGTGTGCAGTATAGGTTTTTCGTTAATATAAAGCGGACTATAAACATCCTTCATGATATTAAACGCTTTAGTACTAGAAGCACCTATCACAACTCTATCTGGCCACAGAAAATCCTTAACGGCTGATCCCTCTCTCAAAAATTCCGGATTGGAAACATAATCAAACTCGCCTCCATCCACCATGTTTTCGCGAATCAATTTGCATATAATGTTTCCGGTACCAACGGGTACTGTACTTTTTGTACAAATGACTTTATAGCTATTCAGATTTTTTCCAATAGATCTCGCCACAGACTCTACCGCTGAAATGTTTGCTTCACCATTGTCACTCTGAGGCGTCCCCACAGCAATAAAAATAACGTCTGCTTGCTGGATCGCTTCATCTACCTTCGTTGTAAATGATAATCTTCCAGCATTTACATTGCGATCAACTAGTTCATACAGGCCTGGTTCATAAATTGGAATCTCACCATTCTTAAGTAATTTAATTTTAGATTCTATTATATCGGCACAGATAACACTATGACCAAAATCCGAGATTCCAGCACCGCTTACAAGACCCACATATCCTGTGCCAATTACAGTTATTTTTTTCACAATTTTTCCTTAATAATAAGTATTAAACTTACAGACCCCATTATCTGTTCCCAAGATTCACATCAAACCAAGGCGTCTTCTTAAAACCCATTCTGCTGATAATAGTCCCAATATACAAATCACCAACCACCTGCTGTCATGAAAAACCACTTTTGAATAAATTGTTTCCAATTTTGTAATTGGCTTTATTTGATTAATCAAGGATAGCCTGTTATCCCAGTGCCTGAATGTGCCATCACCTAATTCAGCCAATTTTTTCAATGGATCCTTATTTAAATAAACATGATTCAATTCAACTTGGCTCTCTTGGACCTGAACTGATCCTTGATTTACTATCATAGATTTATCACCATACATGAGTTCAACCTCGTAATCCAATTGTCCAGATTTGGACGCCCAAAATTGCCCTGTATAATACCCTGTACTAGCATCATAATTGATGGGTTTTGAATTAATCCTTTGCCCGTTGTTTGATACATGGACAAATCCTTCCATAATTGTTTCGTCATCCCGAATGGCTTTCCCTTTAACAGTAACTCTTTCTCCTTGTTGATACGAATTTTTTTCTGATCTGAAATAATAATCTTGTCCATTTCCTGTTCTCATTAACCAAGAAAAAACAGGGTCAAATATTTGTTGAGAAAGATCAGACACTTGGGAGTCTCGTGTTTTATAATAAACAGTATTTAAATCTGGAGATGTCCAAACCATAAACCTTAAAGATGATTTCTCCCCAACCATGAGTAATGGTACTTCAACGTCTGAAATAGAAAAATGCGCTAAGGGAATTCCTTGAGACGAATCTACCTCAAATTGTAGCAGAATTGGTGGCAAGTTTGTAAGATCCATATTATCAAAATTAATTCTATGAAACGGGAAAAATTTATCCCACCTTGGACTCAATTCCCATTCGTAGGGTAATCCAAATTCTATAAGTGGCTTATTAAGAGTCATATCCATTAAACCCAAAAAAGATGCCAAGGATTTTTCATGAGTTTCATTCCCTACAACAATGGCAAGGCTGGATTGGTGGGAGACTAATTTCTTTGCAAAAATCCTTATATATGATTGCCATTCTTTTGCATTTTCTTCGATAGGATGATTATCAAAAAGGATCAAGTCATATTTTGTATCCCAAAATGATTTTAGATTCCTGGTATAGCCATCTGGACGAAAAATAAAATGGTCAATTCGATATTCCGAATGTTTTGAAAGGATCTGTTTAATAACTTGTGTATTAAAATTGGGTGCTCCGGTTATCAGAGCAATGGTGTATTCATTTTTTAATACCTGAATTGGTACAATCTGTTTATTATTTTGGATATTGATCTCATCAGAGAGTGCATTTACTTGTACCCTATATTTTGCTTCCCCGGATTGGGTTGGATTTATTCGAAATCGAACTCGTTCTAAACTCCCATCGCCGGAGACGGTTACCACTTTTGATCCTACTAACTTTTTCCCTGAATAAATTGTGACATTCAGCCGTTCATTCACAGTTCCATGACTTGAAATTGTCACATCCAAGTCAGCATTTTCCCCTTTGATAATAACTGGTGGAGCATCAATGGCATGAATGGAGACATCCACTAGTGGAGTTTCATCTCCTACACCCACAATATGAATCGGGGAATTAATATTCAAATTCTCTGAAGGGATCTCCGCTCCCAGATTTACTTGTCCATCTGTGATGATAACTGAACCTGCATGGTCATTTTTTTCATGAGACCTAATATGATTCAAAACCTGCCCAAGATCTGTTGAACCATCTCGAATCTGCTTATCACCAAGGGTCCAACTTGTATCCAAATCAGAACCAAAACCAAAAATTTTTATGGGGACGTTTTTCCGTTCAATTTTTTCAAGAATCTGGTCGACACCTGAAACGAGAGACCCCACTGAGGGGTGGGTATGATATGACATACTTAAGGAACGATCCAAATAAAGATACCATTTCATATCACTAGAATTTTTAGTAGTCACTTCAACTTTAGGATCCAAAAATAATAATACCAGAATTAATATTAAAATCCCACGTAGAAAAATGATTGGACGGAGTTTTTTTTGATCACTTACTTGATAGAAAGAAAAAATAAAGCCAATGAAGCATAAAAATAATATTAACCAAAATTCCGAGTTGGGCTGTGACAGGATTAAATTCACATTTAAGCAAGTTTTAGATTGGGTTGTACTCCGAAATCCAAGGAGTATATATTATCGGAGTTATATTTCAATTCACCTAAAAAGCTGATCATAGCAGCATTGTCAGTACAATAGGATAATTCCGGAAAAAGTATCCTCGTATTCTCTAATGAATCCGTCAATTGATTCCGCAGGCATTTATTGGCTGCAACGCCACCAGCGATAACACAGGTTTTTGCTTTTGTTGTTTTCAAAGCTCGTTTCATTTTTTCAACCAAGGTGTCGATGATCGCCTGCTGGTAACTGGCGATCACATCCCGTTTTGTCATGGTATCACTTTCTTGAAAATCATACATAAAATAAA
Source organism: uncultured Fidelibacterota bacterium (assembly GCA_913045415.1). The sequence goes on from CAJWPW010000014.1 coordinate 6,543, forward strand.
GTAAGGATGTTTTCAAACCGCTAAAACTGAATTCAAGTGACTCTTTCCCCATGAGCCCACGCGGAAATCGATGCGCCAATGGATTTCCTCCCCTAGCTTCCTTTTCGATAGCTGGTCCACCCGGATATCCAAGCCCAAGGATTCTTGCACCTTTATCAAATGCCTCTCCTGCTGCATCATCTCTAGTCTCACCCAAGAGTTTATATTGATTTATTCCCTGAATGTACCATAATTGTGTATGACCGCCTGAAACTAATAAACAGACAAACGGGTATTTCAACGTCGGATCTGCTAAAAAGTTCGCAAAGATGTGGGCTTCTAAATGATTAATTGGAATCACAGGAATATTGAGTCCCAAGCCCATCCCTTTTGCAAAACTAACACCTGTTAATAATGTACCTGCCAAACCAGGTCCAGATGTCACAGCAATTGCATCAATATCTTGTTTTTGAACACAGGATTCTTTCAGGGCTTTATGAACGATTTGATTCAGAAGTTTTTCATGCTCTCGAGAGGCTAGCTCTGGTACCACACCCCCATATTTGGCATGAATAACCTGAGAACTGACAATGCTGGAAAGAATTTGTCCCTGGCGACAAATAGCTGCCGCTGTTTCATCGCAGGATGTTTCTATGCCCAAAAGGGTCATTGGACTTCACGAGCAACACCCAATTCAAGACTTCTGGGCGAAATATCTCGCCATTCTAATACATCAGAGGGTATATTTACTTGTGGTTCATAAAATTGAATTTGACGATTCCAATTATTAAAATTAATAACAATTTGAACCTCTTCCGGGTTCAATTTGGCGATACGCTGTACGCCACCGACAACAGTTAAGGATACGGTTTGCGGAGAAGGGAATACCCTGATTTTATCTGGAATATTGACTACTCTGACAGGTATATCCACAATGATTCGTTCACTGATTTCCTGGATGTCCAAATTGATCTCAACCTCATTTTCTGAATACTCAATTAATCGACCTAATATAGCAATATCTAAGTGTCCTTTGATGGATGTCGTAGTTCCAACAAGTGTATCAAAGATCGTTTCAACATGATTAATTAAGGCCAATTCTTCTTTTGGACCTGCTATCTCAATTTTCCTAGGAGAGAATACTGTTTTCCCCACTTGAATATATCCTGGTGCAGGACGTACAATCAAATTGGATAAAACCGGCACGGTTTTAACTTGATATTCATCTAAGCTGATCTGGATTCTATTTGGGTAGACCACCTCAACAAAAGATACATTGTATTTTGACGGAAGGACGACCTTTTGAGGATATTTTTCGAAATACTCATTCAAGACAAACTCATATTCCTTAGATATACCTTCAAGATCCAATACCAATTTGAATCCAGCATACTTTTTAAGAAGAAATGCTTTAAAAAGGTCGCGACCGGTTCCTTTTAACCGAACGTTAGCAAATTGGGGGACTTCCTCTCGATGTGCTTTTTGGACATTTAAGTTGCGGGCTTCTATTGGTAAATCCATTACTATAGAATATTCGTTTTCTGAAACAACGAATACCCATAGCAGTAAAGCCAAGCCAAAAGCCCCAAAAGGTAGGGCTATTCTTTGACCAAATAAAGAATCAACGGGTCTTTTCATAGCCATGAGATGACTTTACCCATTGAAAACCGATTATTCTTCTACTTCAGTTTCAGTTTCAGATTCAGAATCCAACGATTCGTTTGGTACGCCATCCTTTTCAGCTTGGCTAGCCAATTCCAAGAGTTCCTGAGGTAATTCAAGCTTTTCACTTGAATCTGTATCTTGGTTCTTTAAATACTGTTTAACTTCATCCGTTGCAGATGTTGTTTTGCCAGTACCGGCCAATTCCTCTTTGTATAGGATAACTTTTTTATCTTCAGGTGCCACTTTCATCACAATACCTGAAAGATTTGCGCCTACTTCGTATTGACTTGCCAGTGATTTGCGATCCCGTTTCGACATTTTCCCAAATGGGATAATTCCTTCTACGTCCAATTCTAATTGAATAATAATACCCTTATCCAAAACCCGAATTATTTCACCACTCGCTTCATTCCCTGCTTGGTAATGCTCGATAATCGCAGGCCATGGGTCATCAAAAACTTGACGATAGCCAAGAGAAATTCGACGATTCTCGCGAGAAACTTCCAAGATACGTACTTCGATTTCCTGACCTTTTTCAACAACTTCTTTAGGATGTTTTATCACTCTTGTCCAAGAAAGATCAGATACATGAACTAAGCCATCAATGCCTTCTTCCAATTCTGCAAAAGCACCGAATTGTGTAAGATTTTGAATTTTACATTTCTGGACAGTCCCAACCATATATCTATCTTCAATTTCATCCCATGGATCTGGTTGGAGTTGTTTAATTCCAAGGCTAATCTTATGTTCATCCACATCAATAGAGAGAACTTTTGCTTCAATTTCATCACCCATGGAATACGCTTCTGACGGATTCTTAATGTGTTTTGTCCATGATATTTCTGAAACGTGGATTAATCCTTCTACTCCCGGTTCGAGTTCAATGAAGCAGCCATAATTGGTCAGGCTAACAACTTTACCGGTCACAACATTTCCCATGGGATATTTGATTTCCACGTCCTCCCAAGGATGAGGGGAAAGTTGTTTAAGTCCAAGTGAAACCCGCTTCCGCTCTTCATCATATTCAATAACCTTAATGGTAATATTGTCATTCATTTCCAAAACTTCAGACGGATGATTCACACGGCCCCAGGACAAATCTGTGATATGCAGGAGGCCATCAATGCCTCCCAAATCAACAAAGACCCCAAAATCGGTGATATTCTTTACTCGACCTTCAAGAATGGAGCCAACTTCTAATTCTTTAAATAAGGCTTCCCGTTGTTCTTTCAGGCTTTCTTCGAGTATCACTTTATGCGAAACAACGATATTTTTTCGTGCTTCATTAAATTTCACAAGCCTGATCTCAATTTCCTTATCAAGGTAAACATCAAAATCCATGATTGGACGCACATCCACTTGTGAACCGGGCAAAAATGCCTGAACTACGCCAAGGTCAACGATCAAGCCACCTTTTATACGACGGACGATAGTTCCGGTAATAATAGTTTGATCTTCAAATGCATCACGAAGCTCTTTCCAACGCCGCATGAAATCTGCCTTTTCTTTGGAAAGAATTGTATTTCCGCTAGCATCTTCAATGAACTCAAGATAGACTTCTACTTGATCTCCAATCCCCGGGAGTTCTCCTTCTTCAAATTCGTGACGATCGATGATTCCTTCAGATTTGAATCCAATATCAATCAGTACGTCCCTCTCATTCATGCCCACAACTCGGCCATTGATTAAAGAGTGTTCCGTAATGTCCCCAAGGGTTCTAAAGTATAATTTCTCTAATTCGGGACTTACTTCAACATCACTATTATGGGCATTAATCTCAGATTGACCCACAATACGAATATCGTGAAATAGTTCCGGATTTAAATAATCTTTGATTTCGGCTACAGTTTCGGCCGGGGCAGAAGGCGCTTCCACGCTGGCTTCTTCTACAACTGTTTCTACAGTTGTTTCTAAAGTCTCTTCCACTGCCTGTTCTACAATCTTTTCTTCAAACATGCTTATGATGTTTCCTTGTTATTTGTTATGGTTAATATGGTTTATTATTTTTTTTATTTGCTCATTGATCGTGAGTTGACTTGTATCGATAGGGATTGCATCCTCCGCCTGAATTAATGGTGAATGATTTCTGGATGAATCCAATTGATCTCGAAGTCTAATATCTTCGATTAACTCAGAAATCGATTTAGTTTCACCCATCTTTTCAAGTTCTATTAACCGACGTTTCGCCCGGACATCAATATCCGCAATTAGGAAAAACTTGAATTCTGCATTGGGAAATACAACCGTTCCTATATCGCGGCCTTCCAATACACAATTCTGTTCCCCGGCGATTCGCCGTTGAGTAATCACCATTTTTTCTCTCACTTCCGGGATTGCACTTACGGCACTAACCCTTGATGAGATATCCCCGGACCGGATCTCATAGGAAACATCAACCCCATTCAAATGTATTTTGTTATTTGCATCAAAATAGAGTTCTATCTCCGATAAGTACTGACAAACACTTGCATCATCATTAGGAGAAATTCCAGACAGTTTGAGCCCCAAAGTGACTGCACGATACATAGCACCTGTATCAACGTGCGTAATCCCAAGTTTTTCTGCGACCCCTTTAGCTGTCGTGCTTTTTCCAGATGCTGATGGTCCGTCTATGGCGATAATCATGAATTTCAATTCTCAATAAGCCGGGAAAATTACCGTCTCTCAATGAGAAACCCAACCAAGAAAAGGATTATTAATTTTGGCAATAAGGGCTCAGCTATTTAGAGTTTTGACTTCTTTATCAGTTAAGGTTCGGTACTGGTTTTCCGGGAGGTCCCCCAATGACAATCCTGCGAAACGGATACGTTTTAGAGTCAATAATTTCAATTTAAAACGATACATAATACGGCGAATCTCACGTTTCTTTCCTTGCCGAAGCCTGAGAATAATGGTGGACCGACTTTTTTTGGTTTCTTGAGAAATAATCTCAGCTTTTCCATATTCTTTATCGCCAATATAAATTCCTTTAGCCAATTTCTGTTTTTGAGATGAAGTGATTTTCCCTTCGATCACTGCTTCATAATCTTTTGGAATTTGATTCCGAGGATGGGACAATTTCTGGTGAAGATTACCATCGTTGGTGAGTAACAACAACCCGGTAGTGTCCTGATCTAATCTACCTATTGGTGTTAACCGATATTTTGATGGGACAAGGTCCAAAACAGTTTTTCTACCATGGGTATCCTTCACAGTAGTAATTACTTTTTTTGGTTTGTGAAGCATAATAACCACTTTTTCCAGAATGGGCGATATTTGTTGTCCATCATACTTTACCACATCGGAATCTTTCACATTATATGCTGGATCCTGACAAATCTTTCCATTTACTTCTGTAGTGGCCATTTGGATGAGTTCATCGGCTTTTCGGCGCGAAGCTACGCCAGAGTGGGCAAGAAATTTATTGAGGCGCATAGATTAACCTACAGTGACTTCGGGTCCAGGAGAATCAATATTCGTATCGTCACGCTCGTTTTCTTCAAATACAACGATCTGTTCTCCCAGAGTTGGATCTGCTTCCATCAGTTCTGTAATCTCTTTGAGTTTAGGCATATCGGACAATCGATTAAGTCCAAAATGTTCAAGGAATTTGTCTGTTGTTTGATAAAGTAAGGGGCGGCCCGGACCAGAATCACGTCCTTTGATCTTGATCAAATTTCGATTCAACAATGTTTTAAGAACACCGCTGGAATCTACCCCGCGAATCGCTTCAACTTCATAACGACCAATGGGTTGTTTATATGCAATGATTGCCAAAGAATCCAATGCGGCAGATGACAGAGAAATTCGGCCAGATTTACTTAACATTTTACGAATGAAATGCTCATACTCTTGTCGGGAAACCAATTGATACCCACCAGCAACCTTATTGATTTCAAATGCGTGGTCATCATGAACATATTGTTCATTCAACTTCAAAACC
>CAJWPW010000015.1 GCA_913045415.1 uncultured Fidelibacterota bacterium
CAACCATGCCACGCCAATTATTGCGGGAAATGTGAGTTTTTACAATGAATCAAAAGGTGGCGCCATTCCTCCCAGCCCCATTTTGAGTTGTTTGGGCCGATTCAAAGATGTAAACAAAGCAGTACCGGCTCATTTCCAAAAATTGAATTCTGTTGTGTTAATGATCGGCGAACGAAAAAATGAATTGGGCGGTTCGGTTTATTATAGTCTGTATGATGAAATGGGTGCCAATATTCCGAAGCCTAATTTAGAAGAAGTAAAAAACCAAATATTCGCCCTAACCGATTGTATTGATGGTGGCTTGGTTTTATCCTGCCATGATATTTCTGACGGTGGTGTTGCATCTGCCCTTGCGGAAATGACTTTTGGGAATGATATTGGTTGTGATATAAATATTGATAGCAACCTTTTAAATGAAAAATTATTATGGTCCGAAACGGGTGGCTTTATTTTAGAAATATCATTGGAAAATATTGATGGAATAAAAACCATATTTTCACATGTTGAATTGGATGTTTATGAAATTGGAAAAACAATCGGCAATTTAATTCAAATAAATAACGTTGTTGGTTTGACTGTGAATAAAGCAAAAGAAGCGTGGACAAATGGATTGCGTGAAAAACTTTAGATCCACGAAGACAGCAAGAGTGCAAAGAAATATTATGTTTTATCTTTGTGAGCTTTACGACTCTGTGGCAAAAATAAAATGAGCAATATAGATTACAAATCAGCCGGTGTTGATATTGATGCTGGAAACGAAGCCGTGGATCGCATTAAAGATGGGGTGAAATCAACTTTTACGTCCAATGTGCTTACAGGGCTCGGGAGTTTTGGTTCGCTCTACGATCTGAAACCTATTCTCGAAAAATATGATCATCCGGTAATGGTTCAAAGTATTGATGGTGTGGGGACAAAAACCATCATCGCTCGAAAACTGGGGAAATTTGATACTATCGGAATTGATTTATTGAGCGCCGCCGCCAACGATATTTTGGTCATGGGTGCGCGGCCCCTTACTTTTCTGGACTATATTGCAAACGACAAACTAAAGCCGAAAATTGTAGAAGAAATTGTATCCGGAATGGTAAAGGCGTGCAAAGAAACGGGGGTCTCTTTGGTCGGTGGTGAAACAGCCGAAATGCCCGACACTTATCTTCCCGGTGAGCACGACCTGGTGGGCATCATCACCGGTGTGGTGGAAAAAGAAAAAATCATTACCGGGGAAAGCATCAAACCCGGCAATGTCGTGTTGGGGCTGGCTTCCAACGGCCTGCACACCAATGGTTATTCATTTGCGCGGAAACTCTTTTTCGAAATTGGCGGTTATGATGTGAATGATACGATCCCGAAATTGGAAAAATCGGTAGGCCTTACATTGCTTGAACCCCACATCAATTATACTAATCATGTCTTTGCCGTTTTAAATAATGAGATTGACATCAAAGGCGTTGCACATATTACCGGTGGTGGATTGATTGAAAACATACCGCGAATTTTACCGGACGGGTGCGGCGTGAAAATTCAAAAAGGATCCTGGCCCATTCTCCCTGTTTTTGATGTAATGCAATCTATTGGTGATGTGGATGAAGATGAAATGTTTCGTTCTTTCAATATGGGTGTCGGGATGGTCTTCGTTGTTGATTCTAACGATGTGGGTTATGTAAAAGGTGCCCTGATAGAGTTGGCGGAAGTTTATAAGATTGGTTCCGTTGTCGGTGGAAAGAAACATGTTACCCTTAAATAAAATTACCAAAGCATAAATAGCCCGAAGTAACATATGAAAATTTTTCACAATACAACGGACATCAAGGAGATAAAGCATTATTTTGATAATGTAAAAAACCCTTTTGTTATAAAAAATGCTGTAAACAGCAGAATTGATGTGAGCTATTTAAATAATTATTTTGGTGATCAAAATATTACATTCCTTAATGATCAATCTGAGCAAGAAAATCTAAAGCTCTCAGATTTTATAGAAAAAATTGATTCAGGATCAAAATATAGGCTAAGAGCAAATACAAAAATTGGGAACCTTATAGTTGATCATATTGATACAAGTTACATTCAGAAGATTAAAAACACAAAGAAGCGCTTTTTAGACTATCTATTATCTTTTGGGAAAACATCTAGGCAACATACCTTATTTTTAAGCACTAAAGACTGCGTATTTGCAAAACATGCCCATGTAACATCTGGATTAATAATACAATTACATGAAAGTAAAAAATGGTACCTTTCAAAAACACGTGATAATTTTTGGCAGGTAAAATATAAACGAGTTATCTTCCCCACACCGCTCTATATCATTGATAAAAAAATAAATAATGAGGATGTAGTTACACTTGACCCCGGTGATATGATCTATATACCCGCCTACTGGTTTCATTATACAACTTCCAAAAATACCAATATCAGCTACAGCCACTTTTTTACAGAACCAATGTCTTACTATCTAAAAAATTCATTTCTCATGCTTGCCTATCAATCAATAACAAATTCAATATATTCTTTTGTTCTAGCTATACAACAAGAACCTGAGGAAAATATTTTTCACAAGCATGATCTAATTCATAAATGTAATAAAATAAGAAATAAGGAAAAAAGATTAGAGGCCTTAGAATATTTTAGAAGCAATGACTTCTCATAAATCGCAAGGGGCTATACATTGAAAAAAATTATAAATATTGCCATCATCCAATTCCCCGGTTCAAATACAGAGCGAGAAACCCTTATGGCCTGCAGGCGTGTAGGATTAAACCCGGTCGAATTTTTATGGAATGAGTCGGCAGAAAAATTGTCTGATTTTAATGGTTATGTGATTGTGGGCGGTTTTGCTTATGAAGATCGTTCCCGTGCCGGCGTGATTGCGGCGCTCGATCCGATCATGAAACTGATCAAGATTGAAGCAGAAAAAGGGAAACCTGTTTTAGGCATCTGCAATGGGGCACAAATCTTGGTGGAAAGCGGGCTCGTTCCTGGGCTGGATGGCCATCGTGTGGGGGTTGCGCTGACAGACAATAAACGTGTAAAGGGTGGCCATGTTATCGGTGTCGGCTACTATAATACATGGGTGAATTTGAAACTGTCCGCACCTTCATACCGCTGTGCCTTTACGCGGCAGTTGAGCACCGATGATATCATCAACATCCCCCTGGCCCATGGCGAAGGACGATTTATTATTCCCGATAAGCTCTTGGGAAAAATGATTGCCAACGACCAAACTGTATATCGTTATTGTGATGATGATGGAAATGTGGTTGATGAGTTTCCAACGAACCCCAATGGATCTATGCACAACCTGGCGGCGGTGTGTAATCCCGCTGGGAACGTCATGGCTATGATGCCCCATCCGGAACGGACGGAAAATGGAGATGGAATTTTTTCATCCATGAAAGATTTTATCGAAAACGAAAATCCGTTGACCGATCATACCCTGTCCTTTGAGCGTCCCCATTATGAAGTAGTAAACTATAATCCAAATGATGATGATGCCGAATGGATTATAGACATGATCATTACAGATAACGAAGCGTCATCTGTTCATAATACGCTGGTTCGCTTAGACCATGATGTTTCCATCACGCGGCAGACCCATTGGGAAATTTCCGTAGTTGGCGACCGGGAATCCATCCTGAAAGAAATTGATGCTACCGGGGAACTCTATAATTCCAACAAAGAATTCATCAGCAAAACCACATCTATGCAAAACACAATATCCTTCCTGGTTCGGCAAAAAGAAGACATGGTTGGACGGGCAAAATTTGAATCCCTGACAGAGCGATTTGAAATCGGCGGAATTACCAAAATAAAACGCGGCGTCATATGGAATATCACTGTAAACAGCGGTAACTTGGAAAATGTTTTAGGCAACCTTTTAGATACACACATATTTTTCAACCCATTATCTCATGAATGCTATCGAATCAACTGAACACTATAAAGACCGCATCAAAGCGGAACTGAATAACACCTTAACCAAAACGTCTTTGGCTCGTGGATCCAAGCGAACCGGGAAAGTTCGGGACCAATATGATTTCGGCGACAAAGTTGCGCTCATTACTACCGATCGTCAAAGCGCCTTTGACCGCGTTTTAGCATCCATTCCATTTAAAGGACAAGTCCTAAATCTCACCAGCGCATGGTGGTTTGACCAGACGAAAGATATTATTCCAAATCAAGTAATTGATGTCCCTGATCCTAACGTGACGTTGGCGAAAAAATGTGATGTCTTTCCCATTGAATTTGTGGTTCGTGGATATATTACCGGCAGCACCAGCACGTCACTCTGGACAGTTTATAATAAGGATAACCGCACATATTGTGGAAATGATTTACCGGAAGGCTTAGTGAAAAATCAAAAATTAACTGCCAACATGCTCACACCCACCACCAAAGAAGAACATCACGATCGACCCATTGCCCCTGATGAGATAGTAAGCGAAGGATGGATGACACAAGAAGATTGGGATTATTGCAGCCAGAAAGCATTAGAACTTTTTGCGTTCGGACAAAAGAAAGCTGCGGAAAGCGGCATGATATTGGTGGATACCAAATACGAAATGGGCCGGGATTCAAGTGGTGAAATAATGCTTATTGATGAAATCCACACACCGGACTCAAGCCGTTACTGGATTGCCAAAACCTATGGTGAACGAATGGCAGCCGGACAAGAACCCCAGAATATTGATAAAGAATTTTTACGACTTTGGTTTGTGGATAATTGTGATCCCTATAATGATGAAACATTGCCGGAAGCACCGGAAGAATTGGTGGCTGAACTTTCGAGCCGCTATATCTATTTATATGAAACCATAACGGGCAGGTTGTTTCCTTTTCCTGATTCGGGAAAACCTGTTAATGAACGAATTAATGAAAATTTGAAGGAAGTATTATGAAAACAGTAATAATTATGGGTTCCAAGTCCGACGAACCCCATGCAAAGAAAATTACAAATAAATTAGATGAATACGGCATTACCTGGGAACAGCATGCAGCATCGGCACACAAACAGCCGTTGCAAGTTTTAGAAATTTTAACCGCGAATAAAGATGAAAAAGATATTGTGTATATCACTATCGCTGGGCGGTCCAATGCCTTATCCGGATTTGTGGCCGCCAATTGTGAATTTCCAACCATTGGATGTCCACCCTTTTCAGATAAAACAGATATGCTGGTGAATGTTCATTCCACATTGCAGATGCCAAGCAATACACCGGTCTTGACAATTCTCGATCCGGGTAATTGTGCTTTAGCGGTTAAAAGAATTTTCGGTGTCTGATCATCTGAATGCGGTTTCGCCACTGGACGGACGCTATAGCAGTAGCGTAAAGTATCTGTCCGCCTACTTTTCCGAATCAGCGCTCATGCGCTACCGCCTGAAAGTTGAGATTGAATATCTTATTGCTCTAGGCAGAGAAAAATCTATTAAAAAGCTTCCGACCTTTTCAAAAGGCGAACAAGCGCGACTTCGGAAAATATATCAAAACTTTAATTCCACCGGTGCAGAAAAAGTAAAAGAAATTGAAGCCACTACTAACCATGATGTAAAGGCAATTGAGTATTACATTCAAGGGAAAGTAAGGAAAAGTCTTCACCCCTGGATTCATTTTGCCTTGACGTCGGAAGATGTGAATAATTTGTCCTATTCGCTCATGTGGCAGGACGGGTTATCTCTGGTTTTTTTACCGGCGCTTCGGTCAGTAAACAAAGAACTAAAGAAAATGGCTCGGAAATATAAAAACGCATCCATGCTGGCGCTGACCCACGGCCAGCCCGCGACGCCCACAACCTTCGGAAAAGAATTGGCCGTCTTCTGCGCCCGGTTGGAGCGACAAATCGACCAGATCAAAACACATAAACTATTGGGGAAATTCGGCGGCGCCACAGGAACATGGTCCGCCCATATGGCGGTGTATCCAAAAACAAACTGGACTTCCTTCGCATCCAAATTCATTAAATCGCTCGGACTTGAGCCGAATCTGGTCACCACCCAGATCGAATCCCACGATTCCGCCGTAGAAAGCTATCACCAAGTAGTTCGTGTTAATTCCATCCTGACCGATCTCTGTCGGGACATGTGGTCTTATATCAGCCGTGGGATTTTAGGACAAAAAAAAGTGGCCGGCGAAGTGGGCTCATCTACCATGCCCCATAAAATCAACCCCATCCAATTTGAAAATGCGGAAGGCAATATGGGTCTCGCCAATGCGCTTCTAAATCATTTTGCCACCAAACTTCCTATTTCACGAATGCAGCGGGATCTCACCGATTCAACCACTTTACGAAACCAGGGTGTGGCTTTGGGACATTCCTATTTAGCCCTGCAGAATATTTTAAAGGGCTTGAGCCGGATTACTATTAACAAAACCCAAATGTTGAAAGAGCTGGATAACCATTGGGAAGTATTGACCGAAGCAATTCAGACAATCCTGCGAAAATCCGGAAAAACGAATGCTTACGAACAGCTAAAAAAATTGACCCGCGGAGAATCCATAAATGCAGGATCCTTGGCAAAATTCATATCTGAATTGAAGATTTCTGATGAACATAAACGAACATTATTAAATCTTACACCAAAATCATATACTGGGCTTTCATCTAAACTTGTGGATTTAATCTAATGTGTGGTATTGCCGGTATTTATTCCCATAAATCTGTTGCCACCGAACTCTACGATAGCATCATTCATTTGCAGCATCGCGGACAGGATGCCGCTGGGATTATGACCTATGATAACCGTATGCATAAAGAAAAGGGGGTGGGGCTCGCAAAAGAAGTTTTCAATGAATCAAACATGGAGCTTCTTACTGGTAATATCGGAATTTCTCACAATCGGTATCCCACCCACGGCGGGTTTAGTCATGGAGAAGTACAGCCCTTCTGGACGTCTGTCCCTTACGGCATCGCTCTGGCCCACAACGGGAATCTTACCAATTATCAGAGCCTTGCTGAAGAAATCACAAACAAAGATAGCCGGTATTTAAACACCAATTCCGATTCAGAAGTATTGCTTCACTATTTTGCAGATTTACTCCACACAAACAATCCGCCTGAAGATAGTGAAGAATTTTTCTATCTCTTATGCAGTGCGGTTACCAAAATTTTCAAGCATGTAAAAGGTGCCTATTCCGTCGTAAGTATTGTTATTGGAAAAGGGCTTGTGGTCTTTCGCGATCCCCGAGGAATTCGCCCGCTGGTGAAAGGTGAGCGATCCAATGGTAATGGTGGCAAGGATTACATTTTTGCGTCCGAGAATACCATGTTTTATTCATTGGGCTTTGAGCCTAAAGGAACCGTGCTCCCTGGTGAATTGATTTATGTAGATGAAGCTGGAAAAGTATTCAGCAAGCGATTGGTTAAGAAATCATTTAATCCCTGCATTTTTGAATACGTGTATTTCGCCCGCCCCGATGCCACTTTGAATGATGTAAGCGTCTATCGATCCCGACTTCGGATGGGTCAAAACTTGGCAGACGCGTGGAAAAAGAAATATCCCTATATAACCCCCGATATTGTGATTCCTGCCCCAAGCACAGCCAACACCTCGGCCTTGTCTTTTGCCCATGAATTGGGTGTGCGCTATTCTGAAGGTTTGTATAAAAATACCTTTATCGGCCGAACCTTTATTATGCCGGGACAGGCAGAGCGAAAGAAATCCGTAAAATATAAACTTGTGCCACAAGAAACAGAAATTCGTGATAAAAAAGTGCTGATTATGGATGACAGTATTGTCCGGGGAAATACCAGTCGGGAGATTGTGCGTATGCTTCGGGATTTTGGCGCCAAAGAGGTGTATTTTTCCGTTGCCTGTCCGCCCGTAAAATGGCCCTGTTTTTATGGCGTGGATATGCCAACCAAGAGCGAGCTCATTGCTGGAAATATGAGCGAAGATGAAATCCAAGAATACTTGAATGTGGATGCGCTTTTGTATCAAAAAATTGATGATTTGGTAGAAGCGGTCACCCGGAAAGGAAATCACTATATTGATACTCCTTGCATGGCATGCTTGGATGGAAATTATGTGGCTAATGATATTGACGATGCAAAGATCGCAGAAATGGAAACGATGCGTGTGAATGACCGGAATGGTAAGCAACCATAATAATTGAAGAAAAAGAGTAAAGAAAAAAAATAAATCCATCGGTATGGGGCTTGCCCTTGGTGCTTCTTTTGGTGTTGCGATTGGGCCATCTGTTGGTATGACAATTGCCATGGCAATTAATAATATAAATAAAAATGATAATTAATTTTATATTAAAACCTTTGTGAGCTTTGTGGCTCAAAAAATATTAGTCATCGGTTCCGGCGCACGGGAACACGCTATCGTTCGCGCATTGGATCGCTCGCCCCAAGAAAAAGAAATTTATTCTCTTGCTTCAAATATGAATCCGGGCATTGCCGAGCTCTGCGACGAAATACTAATCGGGAATTTCAACGACCCAGATTTTGTTGTGAGATATGCAAAAGAAACGGGAACCATTTTAGCTATAATCGGACCAGAAAACCCCTTAGCAAACGGCGTGGCGGATGCACTTTGGGAAGCAGGTGTAAAAGTAGTGGGGCCCACAAAAAATTTAGCTCAATTGGAAACATCAAAAGCATTCACCCGAAATTTATTGAAAGAATACAATATTCCCGGCGGTCCTAAATATCAGACATTTAATTCCATGGATGGTGTGGCCGATTTCTTAAATGAGCTTGGCGAAAACTATGTGGTAAAGTATGACGGACTCGCCGGCGGAAAAGGTGTAAAGGTGGCGGGTGAACATTTGCATTTTCATGATGAAGCATTGGCTTATTGCCAAGAATTGGTGAATAATAATGGCGAATTTGTCATTGAAGAAAAATTCACTGGAGAAGAATTTTCGCTCATGAGTTTTTGCGACGGCGAGACCTTAAAGCACATGCCTGCCGTTCAAGACCACAAACGAGCTTACGAAGGCGATTCCGGGCCAAATACCGGTGGGATGGGGACTTACTCTGACGCTAATCATTCACTCCCCTTTCTATCGGTCGATGAAATTTCCCAAGCACATGATATAAATATTAAAACCGCGAATGCGGTAAAGGATAAATTAGGAGAAGGATACAAAGGCATCCTTTACGGTGGATTTATGGCCACTGCCAATGGTGTGAAGCTCATCGAATACAATGCGCGCTTTGGAGATCCAGAAGCCATGAATGTTCTCTCGCTTTTGGAGTCTGACTTTATTGAGATTTGCAATGGAATTACTGGTGGAACATTAGATAAAATTGATGTGCAATTTTCGAAGAAAGCCACCGTTTGTAAATATGCTGTTCCGGAAGGATATCCGAACAACCCTGTAAAGGGTAAGCCGATTGACGTTTCGGGTAATTCTAATCCAGATGGATTGTTTTATGCGTCCGTTGATTTCAAAGGGGCAAGTTTGGTCGAAGCTGGAAGTCGAACTGTCGCAGTTCTGGGAATCGCAGATACAATTATGGCCGCGGAAAAAATTGCGGAAAAAGACGTGTCTGCTATTGCTGGTCCGCTCTTTCATCGGACTGATATTGGGACCGATGAAGTCATTCAGAAGCGTATTGATCATATGAAATCCTTACGATGATTAAGCTCGGTGTTATCGGCTCCACAAAAGGGACGGACCTGCGTGCCATATTTGATGCGATTAAAACCGGTGAATTGAATGCTCAAGCTTGTGTTGTGATGTCTAATCGGAAGAGTGCTTATATATTAGAACGAGCCAAAAATCATAATGTGCCGGCGGTGTTTATTTCTCATAAAGGAAAATCCAGAGAAGAGTTTGATGCTGAAATTACGTCCCTTTTAAAAGAGCATAATGTTGATTTGGTTTTACTTATTGGATTCATGCGAATTTTATCCGCAGAATTTTGCCGAGAATGGCGAGACAGACTCTTGAATGTGCATCCTTCGCTGTTGCCAAAATATGCTGGCGGGATGGATACCAACGTTCATAAAGACGTGCTAAATAATGGTGAAACAGAAACGGGTTGTACGATTCATTTTGTCACAGATGAGGTGGATGGAGGACCAATCCTGATTCAGAAAAAATGTAATGTAGAACCAGATGAAACTGTAGAAACATTAAAAACAAAAGTGCAAAAATTAGAAGGCGAAGCTTTTATTGAAGCGATACAATTAATACAAAATAATTCTCATGTTAAATAGTCCTACTTTAAATCAAAACCCAATCAAAATTAATCGGGCACTCGTTTCAGTCTTCGATAAGACCGGTGTTGTGGAGCTGGCTCAATCACTCAAGAATCTCGGTGTAGAAATTTTATCAACCGGTGGCACAGCCAAGGTGTTGCGTGATGCCAATATTTCTGTCACGGATGTTAGTGACTACACAAAATTTCCGGAAATTATGGATGGCCGTTTAAAAACTATTAATCCGCTTATTGAGGGTGGAATTCTTGGTCTTCGGGACAAACACAGCGCTGATGCCAAAGAAAAAAATATTCAATGGATTGACCTTGTGGTGTGCAACCTTTACCCCTTTTCAGAAACAATTTCCCGGAAAGATTGCGACTTGGCGTTGGCTTTAGAAAATGTGGATATCGGCGGTCCCACCATGATCCGATCCGCTGCAAAAAATGTTGGATGGGTTTGTGTGGCGGTAAATCCGGCTGATTATTCCATGATCAGCGATGAATTGCAATCGGGTGAAATTTCTTTCAAGACTCGACAGTTATTTTCCTCTAAAGCTTTTGGGCACACAGCACAATACGATACAATTATACATAATTATTTAAAAGAAGAAGAATTATCAGCTGATCTGTCGTTAACATATATAAAACATTCTGACATGCGATATGGCGAAAACCCTCACCAATCAGCTGCTGCTTATAAAATACCCGGATATAAAGATAATAATATTCTAAATGCTAAAATTTATCAGGGTAAAAAACTATCATATAATAACATAATGGATGCAGATGGCGCTCTCGCTTGCATTAGAGAGTTTGATGATCCTGCGAGTGTGATTGTTAAGCATTCTAATCCTTGCGGTGTTGCCGTTGGTAATAATTTACTAGAGGTATATAATAGAGCATTTAATGCGGATTCTTTGTCTGCCTTTGGAGGAATTGTTGCTCTTAATCGTACCTGTACAGCAGAGGTTGCAATTGCTATTACATCTATTTTTGTTGAAATAGTTTTAGCGCCTGATTTTGAAAAAGAAGCCTTGAGAGTTTTTACGAAAAGGAAAAACCTTAGGGTTTTAGAAATTGGTGAAATTATAAAACGAGAACCTAAGCTTGAATTAAGAAATATAGACGGCGGCTTACTTATACAAAATGTTGATGTAAAAATATTAAAAAAAGAAGATTTACAAATTGTCACAAAGATTCAACCATCTTCTCAAAATATAGAGGATGCGCTCTTTACTTGGAAAGTTTTGAGACATGCAAAGTCTAATGGTATTTTAATCTCAAAAAACAAAACCACGATTGGTTTGGGTGCAGGACAAGTTAGTCGAGTGGATGCTGTTCATATGGCATTAAGAAAGGGGGCAGAAAAAGTAAAAGGTGGTGTCTTGGCATCAGACGCTTTCTTTCCCTTCAGAGATAGTATTGATGCAATAAAAGATTCTGGTATAAGTGCTGTTATGCAGCCCGGGGGATCAATTCGGGATCAAGAAGTAATCGATGCTTGCAATGAGTATGGAATTTCTATGATATTCACTGGAACTAGATGTTTTAAACATTAAAAGGATAATTGCTTATTCTATGTCTATTAAATATGGTGCGTGCTTTTCAATGATTTTTTTCGCAGTTTTATCGCTACACTTTAATTTTATAGATAATTTTTTTAAACAAATTGATCCGTCTATATATAAATGGAATATCGATGGATGGCCTCGATTAATTAGATAATATATCAATAAATTCTGTGAAAGAAATACTGTTTTTACCAAAACGCGATGCTTTAAGCACTAATACCGTGGCACACTTGGATCAA
>CAJWPW010000016.1 GCA_913045415.1 uncultured Fidelibacterota bacterium
AATAAAGGATCTCACTGGAAGATCGGGATTGATAAGCCCATGATTGGTACTGTTCCGGGAGAACAAATTTATTCGGTGGTTTCTGTTTCAAACCAAGCCATGGCGACCTCAGGTAATTATAGGAATTTTAAAGAATATGACAATGTAACCTATTCCCATATCATTAATCCCCGAACTGGGCGCCCCACCCAGTCCAATATTGCATCGGTCACGGTGGTTGCACCCAATTGTATGGATGCGGATGCATTAGCCACAGCCTTGAATGTGATGGAAGTAGAGGAAGGATTAGAATTGGTTGAATCCTTAGACGGATTTGAAGCATTTTGGATTATAAAGGAAAATGAAGAATTGAGGTCTGTGCCCTCGTCGGGGATGCCAATCGCAAATTAATCCTTCATTCGATCCATTTCTTTTTGGATAATCTGTTCTGCAACACCGGAAATTTTTCCCAAAATGAATACATTCAGTCCAAAGAAAAAGGCCCAAGTGTCCCTACCCATTAAGAGCAAAAAAAGCGACCAATAAATTATTAATCCTCCGGTTTAATCTCTTTCCAGAATTAACCCGGGGTAATCAATCCGGGAAAAAAGGGAATATTGATGTTTACAATTTTATTTCTATTTAATTACAAGTAAGTTTTGTACTTATTATGATTGAGAATTATCTACCAATCCTTATCATTTTTGTTCTGGTTGCGGGCTTTGTTTTTGTCAGTTTGATTCTGACACATCTCCTAGGTCCTCGAATTAAGAATAAAGTCAAAATGATGCCCTACGAGTCGGGTGTAGATCCAGTAGGGGAGACGAGAATTAGGTTTTCCATCCGGTTTTTCCTTATTGCCCTTCTTTTCATTATTTTTGATATTGAAATTGTTTTTCTTTATCCCTGGGCTGTTGTTTTTAAAGATTTTCTTTCAGCAGGTTCTTTTATTTTTTTTGAAATGGTTATATTCCTTGCCATTCTTGCCTTTGGTTTTGCCTATGTGTGGCGAAAAGGTGCGCTTGAATGGGAATAGAACGAAATAAATAAGCTTTGAGAAATTCATGATTCACGATGATATCAAATCAAATATTTTGACCACTAAATTAGAGCAGTTTATAAACTGGGGTAGAAAAAATTCGTTCTGGCCTATGCCTTTTGGCACGGCCTGCTGTGGAATTGAATTTATGGCTGTTCTGGCTGCTCGTACAGACTTGTCCCGATTTGGAGCCGAAGCGATTCGATTTTCACCACGGCAGTCCGATTTACTTATTGTTGCTGGCCGGATTTCCATCAAAATGATGCCGGTTCTGATCCGCATTTATGAACAGATGCCTGAACCGAAATGGGTTATGTCCATGGGTGCCTGCGCTTCAACTGGAGGTGTATTTGATACCTATAGCGTGATCCAGGGTATTGATCAATTTATTCCGGTGGATGTCTATGTCCCCGGTTGTCCGCCGCGGCCGGAGGGTGTTGTTGAAGGGTTGATGAAACTCCAGGATTTGGTTGGCAAGGAAAAATTGTCTGACTATGACCCTGTCCAAGCCAAATAAATGCCTCCAGCCACAATCCTATCCCAGGTAAAAGAACAATTCCCAGAAACCGTTCTTGCTGGGACGGAATTCGCTGGCGAACAGATCTTGCATGTAAAAGGCCAGCATATTTTGACAGTACTAACCGCATTAAAAGCGGATGGATACAATTTCTTGGCAGACCTTACTGCTATTGATAATCTAACCCTGGGAGGATTTGAGCGTTTTGTTGTGTCATACCATTTATTATGTCACCAAAGTGCTGAGAGATTAACAGTGAAAGCCTATATCCCAGAAGAAAACCCATCCATGCCTTCTGTTGAATCCTTGTGGAAAACGGCAGACTGGCAAGAGCGGGAAGTATTTGATTTATACGGTATAATATTCGAAGGACATCCCAATTTAATCCGCATCATGAATCCTGATGATTTTGATGGATACCCCTTGAGAAAGGACTATCCAAGATTAGGCCGCAAAGAAAGAGATGATTTTCCTGTGGTTGACAGGGGTATACAAAAAAAGAATCGTCCCCAATGACCCGGGCAATTGAACAACCACTTGAAACGGATAAATTGGTACTCAATTTTGGGCCGCAACATCCTTCAACCCATGGTACACTGAGAATCATCATGGAGTTGGAAGGAGAGACGGTTACAAAAGCAACACCGGAAATTGGCTATCTCCATTCCGGTTTTGAAAAACTGGGAGAAGATCTGGATTTTAATCAGTATATCACTATTACGGACCGAATGAATTATCTGTCACCCTTATGCAATAATGTAGCTTATGCCCTGGCTGCGGAAAAATTAATTGGGCTTGAAGTCTCTCAGCGGACGGAATATATTCGTGTTTTAATGTGTGAATTGAGCAGAATTGCTGACCATTTGTTAAATGTGGGTATGCTGGCCGTGGATTTGGGCGCAATGACTGCATTTCTTTATGGCTTTAGGCTAAGGGAAGATATTTATGACCTTTTTGAAATAGCAACAGGAACTCGACTGACTACCAGTTACACATTGGTGGGTGGTCTGATGAGGGATATACCGGAAGACTATGACAAAGCTGTAATAAAAGTTCTTGATGAAGTGGTTGAAGGTGTTGATGAAATTGAAACTTTATTGACTAAAAATCGAATTTGGCAGGACCGAACTAAAAACATCGGTGTAATCTCAAAGGAAGACGCAATCTCTTACGGTATATCCGGTCCCATGGCAAGAGCTTCTGGTATTGATTGGGATATTCGAGTAAATGAGCAACCCTATTCCAGTTATGGAGATTTTGATTTTGATGTAGCCATTGCCTTAAATGGGGACGTATTTGATCGCTATTTGGTTCGTATGGAGGAAATCTGCCAAAGTGTAAAGATTTGCCGCCAGGCTCTGGAAAAAATGCCTGAAGGTGAGGTGATTGTTGATCCTGGTCTAGGGTATAGCCTTCCACCTAAGGATGAAGTTTACAACTCCATCGAAGGCTTGATTTATCATTTTGAAGTGACTATGCCGAACCGGGGTATGACACCGCCGGTGGGTGAGGCATATGTACCGACAGAATCGCCTAATGGTGAACTGGGTTTTTATATTGTGAGTGATGGAAATCGGACACCTTATCGTGTCCGCACCCGGCCGCCTTCCTTCATGAATTATTCCATTTTTTCTAAACTGATTGAGGGACATATGCTTTCCGATGCACCGGCTATTCTTGGCAGCATAAACATTATCGCCGGTGAATTAGACCGATGAACAGCAATGGTACTCCCAAAGAAAAATTCACCTTTTCTGATAGTGAAAAAGTAGAAAAAATCCTGTCTCAATATCCCGATAAAAAGTCGGCTACCCTGCCTTTGCTGCACTTGGCCCAATCAGAGAAAGCCTACATTTCCAGCTCTGTGATAAATACCGTAGCCCATTTGGTGGATTGTCACCCGGCTGTTGTCATGGATTGTGTTTCATTTTATACCATGCTCTATACGAAACCACACGGCCGCCATATTATTCAGGTTTGCCAAACACTTTCATGCAGCCTTAATGGTGCCGACACTTTGGTGGATCATATGACGGGTAAATATGGAATTAAACCTGGTGAAACAACAACGGATGAAAGGTTTACACTCATGAAAGTAGAATGCCTCGGCTCCTGCGGAACAGCACCGGTCGTTCAGGTAAATAAAGTATATCACGAGGATTTATCTAAAGAAAAATTTGATGATTTGCTGGAATCCCTTAAATGAAATCTTTTAAACCAATCCTGACGGAACATATCCACCAGAAAGATTGCCATACACTTTCATTCTACAAAAGTGTCGGGGGATACCGTGCTTTGGAAAAAGTATTAAAAATGAATCCTGAAAATGTGATTCAGGAAGTAAAGGAATCAGATCTTCGTGGGAGGGGTGGAGCTGGATTTTCGACCGGCGTGAAATGGGGATTTATACCAAAGGATACTAATAAACCCACATACCTGATTAATAATGCGGATGAGAGTGAACCGGGAACTTTTAAAGATCGGTTACTCATGGATAAGGCACCTCACCAAATGCTGGAGGGGATGATCATTTCCGCCTATGCCATTGGCTGTCATAAATCCTTTATTTACATCCGTGGGGAATTTTATAAAGAATATAAAATGCTTGAGACGGCAATAGCTGAAGCAGTTGGTAATAACATTCTTGGGAAAAATATCCTCGGTTCGAATTATGATTTAGACGTTGTCATCCATCGTGGAGCCGGCGCATACATTTGTGGGGAAGAAACTGGATTGATCGAATCTCTTGAGGGTAAAAGAGGCTGGCCAAGGACTAAGCCGCCCTTCCCGGCTATCGAAGGGTATCTCCAATGTCCCACCATTGTAAATAACGTGGAGACCCTTTCCTGCATTCCTCATATCATGAATTATGGCGCCGATTGGTTTAAATCTATTGGATCTGAAAAAGGACCGGGACCAAGACTTTTTTGTATTTCAGGATGCGTCAATAATCCTGGTGTTTATGAAGAGCCCATGGGTGTATCACTTAAAGAACTGATTTTTGAGAGGGCAGGCGGAATACGGAACGGCAAACAATTGAAAGCTGTATTCCCTGGCGGTTCCTCGTCTGCGATTCTCACGGCAGATGAAGCCCTGGACGTAAAGATGGATTTTGAGGATTTGGTCGCAAAGAAAAGTATGCTCGGCTCTGCCGGAGTCATCGTTATGGATGAAACAGTTGATATGGTGCAGGCTTGTCTTAACATTGCCCGTTTTTATGCTCATGAATCTTGCGGCCAATGCACTCCCTGTAGAGAAGGAACAGCATGGCTGGTGAAAATGCTGACACGGTTAGTTAATGGCGGGGGGAAGCCACAGGATATTGACATGCTTTTTGAGATTACGGATAACATCGGTGGTCTTATTGATTCTTCTAAGGGGAGTTTCGGTAAGACCATCTGTCCATTTGGTGAAGCGGTGGCTTGGCCCGTAAGAAGCTTCGTGGAAAAATTTAAAGATGAATTCTTGGAATATTTACCTCAGGAAACGGTCGTCGCCTAATGCCCTTATTGAAAATAGACGGCCGGGAAATTGAAGTAACAGGGGGGACCTCCGTATTGCAGGCAGCCCTTGCCAACGATATTGAAATACCTTACTATTGTTATCATCCTGCCTTGGAAGTTGTAGGTAGCTGCCGGATGTGCCTTGTAGAAGTAGAAGGAATGCCCAAACTGCAAGTTTCATGTAATACCTTTGTCGGTGATCTCCCAGCGGAACGTAAAGTTGATAGTAAATATGATATGGTGGTGAATACACAGAATGACCTTGTGATTCAAGAAAGAAAAAACATGCTGGAATTTCTTCTCTTAAATCATCCCCTTGATTGCCCTGTATGTGACCAGGCCGGTGAATGCTACCTGCAAGATTACTCCTTCAAGTATGGAAATGCCCATAGTCGTTTTGAGGAAGAAAAACGGGTTCGTCCAAATGAATATCTCGGCTCCCAAATTGTTATTAACCACAATCGCTGCATTCTATGCAGTCGTTGTGTTCGTTTCACCCAGGAAATTTCGGGTACCAGTGAACTTTATGTTGAAGCGCGGGGGTATGACACCAAAATCGCAGCATTGGAAGATAAACCATTGGATAATCTTTTGGCGGGAAATGTAGCCGATATTTGTCCCGTTGGTGCGCTCTTAAGCACAGATTATATCCACAAGAATCGTATTTGGAACCTAAAAAAACAACCCTCCATTTGCCAGGATTGCAGTGTAGGTTGCAACATTGATGTATTTTCCCAGAAAGACCAGGTTTTCCGTTTAACGCCGAGGGAAAATCAGGATGTAAATGGTTATTTTATGTGTGACATTGGGCGTTATGGTTTTCACCGCTTTGAAGAAATTGAGCGGCTAACCCAGCCAATGGTACAAAAGGGTGAGACTTGGGAGGCAATCGATTGGGAAGAAGCGATTCAGAAAGCAGCTGATTTAATGGAGAAATCCAATGGCAAAACCGCTGGTGTCACATCTCCGTACCATACCAATGAAACCAATTTTTTACTTGGACAGATATTCAAGGATGTCTGGGGTTCAATGCCTCAAATATTAGGTGAGGAAATAACTTTTCCATCAGGTTTTCGGATTAGTGCTGACCGTTCACCAAACCGAAAGGGTATGAATGATATCTGTGAGATCATAGAGTTAGATTTGGATTCTGAAATTAGTTCGAAGGCCATCAATGGCTTATATATTCTTGATGATGGTGTTGACCGTGAATTGGATGATACCTGGAAGAAAATCCTGGAAAAGATGGATTTTGTAATTGTCCAGAGTTATGCCATGACAGACCTAGCCAAGTTAGCCCATATTGTGCTTCCAGGCTTGGCCCCCTTAGAAAGGGAAGGGACTATGACCAATGACCGGGGTAGAATCCAATGGTTGCGGCCATCCTTGCCTGTAATGGGTGAATCCAAACCAGATTGGAAAATTTTATCTTGGATTAGAAAAGCAATGAATAAAGATGAACAGGATTTCACTGAAATAAATGAGGTTATGAAGGAAATGGGGGAAGTGTTCCCAGCTTATAAAGGGCTGTCTTTCTTTCGCATAGGACCCCACGGTCTGTCACTAAACGGGAAGGCCAGTGGTTAATGGATTTTTTAGGTTTCATTATCATTTGCGTGAAGGTATTACTGGTATTTACAGCAACTATGCTTGGGGTGCTGGGGATGGTTTATGCGGAAAGGCGTGTTTCCGCTTTTATACAGGATAGAGTCGGTCCAAACCGTGTGGGTCCGAAAGGACTACTGCAACCCATTGCGGATGGTATAAAATTTTTAATGAAAGAAGATATAATTCCTGACAGAGCTGATAAACCTATTTTTATTTTAGCTCCGGCTATTCTTCTCATTCCTGCCCTCATGACGTTTGCCGTGATTCCATTTGGATCTCCGATTACCCTATTTGGACGGGAGATTGCCCTCCAGGTGGCTGATATAAATGTAGGTATTTTATACATCCTTGCCCTTACAAGTATTAGTGTTTATGGGATTGTCCTGGCAGGATGGTCTTCTAACAATAAATATTCCCTGCTCGGGGGTCTTCGTTCTTCAGCCCAACTTATCAGTTATGAATTGGCCATGGGACTGGCAGTGGTCAGTATTATTCTTCTGTCGGGATCTTTAAAATTAAACGATATTATTTCCAACCAGCAGGGATCCTTCTTATCCTGGAATATTTTTAAGCAACCACTGGCTTTTCTCATATTTCTCGTAGCCGTTTATGCCGAAACCAACCGATTGCCCTTTGATTTATCGGAAGCAGAGCAGGAATTGGTTGGAGGCTATCACACTGAATATAGCAGTATGAAGTTTGCCATGTTCTTTATGGCGGAATATGCCAATATGATCACCGCTGCAGCTTTAACGGTGACCCTGTTTTTCGGCGGTTGGGATGTGCCCCTTTTAGATGAAGGATCTTTAGGAATCGTGGGTACGATAATATCTGTACTATCATTTATCATGAAAATGGCATTCTTCTTGTTTCTCTTTATCTGGGTTCGCTGGACATTCCCCCGTTTTCGTTATGATCAACTCATGCGTCTTGGATGGAAAGTGTTGCTACCTTTAGCCCTTGTTAATATTTTTCTCACCGCCGGATATCTCACTTTGCAAGCATCAAACTGATGGGCACCATTGTAAAATCTTACGAACCCACTTTTGTGGATAAGTTATATCTGCCTGCAATGGTGCGGGGTCTCATCGTTACCCTGCGTCATTTCTTTCGCCGAAAGGTCACCATCCAATATCCGGACCAAAAGCATATTCCGCCGGAAGGCTATCGCGGTTTGCATCGGTTAAATAAGTATCCGGAAGGGCGAATAAAATGCGTAGCGTGTGAAATGTGTTCTGCTGCTTGTCCCGCGGACTGTATTTATATCATTCCCGGTCCATCTCCCTGGGATGAAGGAAAAGAAAGATACCCAGTTCGGTTTGATATTGATTTGTTGCGATGTATATTTTGTGGTTTTTGTGAAATGGCCTGTCCGGAAGATGCTATAGAGTTAACAGAAATCTATGATTTTTCCAATTATACTCGAGATGATTTATTGATTGATAAAGAAGGTTTGCTGGAAGTGTATGATTTAACCAAAGATCAAAACTATTATACCAAGAAATCTCAAAGCCAGGCTTCCTCTCCCAATACATCCATCAGTACTTAATACCACTAAATCATGTCATTATCCATATTATTTTACTGCATTGGCACCATCGCAATTGGATCGGCTATTTTTGTGGTATTAAACCGGAATGCGGTATACAGTGCTATTTCACTAGTGCTGTGCTTTTTTTCTTTGGCAGTTATGTACCTGCTTTTAGAAGCATATATTCTCGCTGTACTGGAAATATTTATTTATGCCGGTGCAATTATGGTATTATTTTTATTTGCAATCATGCTGCTCAACTTAGGCCGGGAAGAGGCCTTACCAAACCTCCGGTATTTACAACGTGCTCTATCCATATTTTTAGTTGTTATTTTCTTTTTTGGAATTCTACTTATTATGGCTAGTGGTCCAGATGTTTTGCATCAGCCAAGTGAAAAATTTTCAGCAGGAGGGATTTATTCCTTAGGGGAATCACTTTTTTCAAAATATTTATTACCCTTTGAAGTTGCGTCACTTTTATTACTTGTTGCATTAATTGGAACTGTGTATTTGGCTAAAAGGAAAATATGATGGTTGTCCCTCTTGAACATGTTATTGCCATGAGTATGATCATTTTCTCCATTGGTGTTTTGGGCGTTCTAATACGGCGCAATGCTATTACCATCTTCATGTCCATTGAACTTATGTTGAATGCGGTCAATCTGGCCCTGGTGGGCTTTTCTCGCTACTATAACAGTGTAGATGGTCAAGTCTTTGTTTTTCTGGTGATGACCCTGGCTGCTGCTGAAGTGGCAGTGGGATTGGCGATAATTATCGCCCTCTACCGAAATCGCCAGACAGTGAATATTGATGAAATTAATTTAATGAAGTATTAAAAATCCTTATGGAAACCATAATATCCATAAAACCCTTACTTGCAGTTCTGGTCTCTTCAGTAGGTGCTTTAATTATTATTAGCACGGGGAAGAAACCGAACTTGAGGGAATCATGGTCCATTATTGCCGGAATTTTGAAGTTATTGATTGTCTTATCCATGATTCCGACTGTTGTTTATGAGAAAAAAGTAATTTCCTATACTTTGTTCAAAATACTGCCCGGGATTGAAATTGGTTTCAGGGTTGATGCTTTCGGTCTTTTATTCGCCTTGGGTGCTTCGGTACTTTGGATTGCAACTTCTTTTTATTCAATTGGGTATATGCGGTCAACCAATGAGCACTCTCAGACTCGATATTTTGCCTGTTTTGCTATCGCGCTTTCCGCCACAATTGGGGTCGCATTTTCAGCAAACCTGTTTACCATTTTTCTGTTTTATGAAATTCTGACGATTATTACCTATCCGCTTGTGGCTCACAAGGGAACCCCGGAAGCGAAAGCTGGTGGCCGGAAGTATGCAATTTACCTGTTGGGGGCTGCAAAGGTCTTCTTAGTTGCCGCTATAATTCTGACTTACAACTTGACAGGAACACTCGATTTTTCAAAAGACGGGATATTCCCGGAGGTGGTTCAATCAGGAAATCCCGGATTGCTGTATATAGTATTTGTGCTTTTCTTTTTTGGATTCGCTAAAAGCGCCATAATGCCTTTTCATAGTTGGCTTCCAGCCGCAATGGTTGCCCCTACACCGGTCAGTGCACTGCTCCATGCTGTTGCCGTAGTGAAAACGGGAGTCTTTACAATTCTTCGCGTGATCTTTTTTGTCTTTGGTGCAGACCTGATGATAGATATTGGGGTGGATGTGTTTGTGATCACCTTTGCGTCGTTTACCATTATTACATCGTCAATTCTTGCCCTCAGCAGAGATAACTTGAAAGCGCGGTTGGCTTTTTCAACCATCAGTCAACTTTCTTATATTATTTTGGGCGCTGCCCTCCTAACACCCAGTGCCATGGTAGGGGGGATTATCCATATCACCAATCATGCCTTTTCTAAGATTACC
Organism: uncultured Fidelibacterota bacterium; assembly: GCA_913045415.1. The sequence continues at coordinate 10,075 of CAJWPW010000016.1, forward strand.
TTATTTTTCTGTGCCGGTTCAATTTATGTTTCATCCCATAAGACGGAAGTGAGCCAGTTAAACGGTATTGGGAAAAAAATGCCCTGGACAATGGCCGCTTTTGCAATTGCAACCTTGAGCATGATCGGGGTGCCCCCTGTTTCTGGTTTTATTACAAAATGGTATCTTGTTATCGGTGCCTTGGAAAGACAAAGTTTAATAGTACTTACGGTGCTGTTGGTGAGCTCATTTCTGAATGCGGCATATTTTGTTCCCATTTTGTATAGGGCGTTTTTTAAGAATGATGATTCAAATTCCGAGCCAAAAAAATTAATTGAAAACCCGTTTCTGGTGATTCCCCTTACCCTAACTGCAATAGTTAGTGTCTTATTGGGTCTATATCCCGACTTTATCGTGCGATTAGCTGAAATGGTGGTCAAATGAAATTATTAAAGTTGATAGAAACGATTAAAACAAAGGTAACTAAAAAACTTGCTTATGGTATTCTAGTTTTACTCATTGTTTTTGATTTAATTATTCCGCGCCATGAAGTCCATTTTTTTGGAGATAAAATTCCCGGATTCTGGTCTGTATTTGGTTTTATTGCATGTGTTCTTATTATTATCGTGTCCAAATGGATAGGCCGAATCGGCCTTATGCAGGATGAGAATTATTATGATAAGTGAAATTTTTAACATACAATTTTTTCATCCGTCGATATTTTATATTCTGGGCGGATTATTGATTCCAGTTTTAAGGGGTAAGGTGAAGCAGGGCTATATGCTTACCGTTTCGGTTTTGGCTTTTATTTCAGTAATCAATATGCCCCTTGGTAACTATGGCGTATATGAATTTCTCAGTTGGAAGTTGACATTTGGAGAAGTAGATAAACTGAGTAAAGTTTTTGCTTATATATTCACTATTATGGGTATAATAGGGGTAATCTATTCTATCCATGTAAAGCGTGACGGTGAACATTTTGCTGCCTTTTATTATGTTGGGGGATCCCTGGGCGTAATATTCGCCGGTGATTTTCTCTCTTTATTCCTATTTTGGGAAATGATGGCTTTTTCTTCGGTATTCTTGGTATGGTTTCGAAAGTCGCCATCTTCCGTTGATTCCGGATTTAGATATCTTTTATGGCATGTCGCTGGCGGCCTGATATTGTTGGCTGGCATAATATTACAGTACTCGGTAAGTGGTGATTTATCCATCCAGTATTTGCCTTTTCACGGTTGGTGGCCAACTGACCTTCAAAGCCTTGCTTCATACCTTATTATAATTGGATTTATTGTTAATGCAGCCGTCCCTCCCTTAGGTGCATGGCTCCCTGATGCTTATCCCGCCGCCACGGTTACCGGTGCTGTCTTCATGAGCGCATTCACGACGAAAACTGCCGTT
>CAJWPW010000017.1 GCA_913045415.1 uncultured Fidelibacterota bacterium
TTGGGCGGATTGCTTCTGAATCTTGGATTGGATTTTTTAGTGGAATGGCTTGTGGATACTTGGAAACGGCTCCAGAAAATGGATTACCTTGTTATTGTTCTCATCCTGGTTGTTATTGCAACTGTCGGATTTTTAGAAGGGATCGTCATTGGCCTGCTCATGTCCATTGCTTTGTTTGTAATCAAATATTCAAAGGTAGAAGTAATCAAATACGAACTATCGGGAAAAACTTATAGCAGTAATGTAGGTCGATCAGATCAGATGAAGAAAATTCTTGAGGAAAACGGTGATAAAATTTTTATCCTTCCGCTCCAGGGTTTTGTCTTTTTTGGCACGGCCAACCAAATTCTTGAACGAGTACAGCAACGGTTCGAATCAGACCCCATTATAGATATGTCATTCCTGGTGTTTGATTTTCGGCAAGTGACTGGCGTTGACTCTTCTGCTGTGAACAGTTTTAATAAATTGCAGATCATGGCAGAAAAAAATGAATTTCGAGTTTTGCTTTGTGGAATGACCGATGAAGTCAACGATCAGTTTGAAACTGAAAATATCATATCAGAAGATTCAGACATATTTAATGCATTCGGCGACTTAGATCATGGACTGGAATGGTGCGAAGAATCCATTATTAAAAAATCTATTTCACTAAATGAGAATGAAGACCATCCCATCAGCGTTGAATCCTTCAAGGATAAATTCCAACAGGTAGCGGATTTTTTTGAATACCGTGAAGAGTTGGAAGGAACCCGCATCATTGAGCAAGGAGAAGATCCCGGAGGGATTTATTTCATTGATTCGGGAAAAATTTCAGTTTGGTTAAATACAGGAGATGGAAGCGAGATTCGGTTGAAAACGATGGGAGTAGGAACTGTAGTAGGAGAAGTCAGCCTTTATCTTGGTTCATTAGCATCCGCATCTGTGGTGACAGATGAACCATGCCAGATCTATTATTTATCTAAGAAAAAATTCAATGAATTAAACCAGGATGCTCCTCATAAAGCCAGTGAACTACATACCTATGTTGTAAAATTATTGAGTGATCGATTGGCTGAATCAAATGCTACGATTCGAGCATTAATGCGTTAAATATTAGATTAGGCTTGCCCGCTTATGCCCAGGGAAGGGCCAAGATCCATACCTAGGGACCCAATTGCTTGTTGCCACATTTGTTCTGGATTAACATTGAAAATAAAATCTCGTGTGGTGTTTTGCATAAGCCAATCACCATTTTCAATTTCTCTTTCCAATTGTCCCTGCGACCATCCGGAATGCCCCAACATTAATTTGAACGGAATATCCGGTCTACGTTGAAGTTCTTTCAAAACATGTTGTTGACTGGTCATGGAAATATTCTCGGAGATATTGATTGTTCCTTCAGAATTATAGGTGGCATCATGAAGTACAATTCCCCGTTCCAATAGCACAGGACCGCCAAAAAAAATATCATTTACCAAAGAATGAATGGTATCATCACCAATATAGAGTTTTTCAAAAAGTTCTTTTAAGTCCGGTGCCTGAAATTGCTTATTGATTATCATACCCATGGCACCTTCCTTGTTATGCTCACAGACATAAACCACAGCTTTGGAAAAATAGGGATCTGCCATGTGGGGCATGGAGATAAGGATTTGGTTTGTTAAAGAACCCATGGTTCAAAGTACCAATTCTGGAATTCCGTGTCAAGTAAATGAAAACACAATTCCTCGATTTTCTAATGATAGAATTAAAGTGCAAATTAATGTAAAGGTAGTTTAAGGTTACCTTATTCATCCCAGCCAATTTTAAAACTATTTTAATGGTTTCTTAATAGAAATGAATCTAAGAATTGACTTGGTATCTTTTTTGCACAGCTAATAAAGTTATGGAAAAAAAGCAAATCGTCTTTGGGGTGCTGAATCAAAAGTCTGTAAATTCCGGGATGTTCAAAATTGTCTCGAATTATAGGGTGTAAACTGCGATGCCAAATCCCACTGATAAAATCATAGTCAAAGGTGCACGCCAGCATAATCTTAAAGATATCAATGTAGAAATTCCTAGGGATAAGCTGGTAGTGATCACTGGTTTGTCCGGCTCGGGAAAATCATCTCTCGCATTCGATACAATCTATGCAGAAGGCCAGAGGAGATATGTAGAATCACTCTCATCTTATGCACGGCAATTTCTAGGCCTCATGGAAAAACCGGATATGGATGGCATTGAAGGATTATCTCCAGCCATTTCCATCGAACAGAAAGCCACAGCACGAAATCCAAGATCCACCGTTGGTACTGTTACGGAAATCCATGATTATCTTCGACTCCTTTATGCCCATATTGGATTACCCCATTGTTGGAAGTGTAGAAAACCGATCCAAAAACAAACAGTTCAGCAAATCGTCGATACAGTGAGCAAATTTAAATCCGGGACTAAAATGCATATTTTGGCCCCCCTTATTCGTGGGCGCAAAGGAAAACATAAAGGCGTTTTTGATGAGATCAGGAAAGAAGGTTTCCTACGTGTTCGAGTAGATGGTGACGTAATGTCTGTAGATGATAAGATCATTTTGAATAAAAATAAAAAACACACCATCGAGGTTGTGGTGGATCGACTCATAATAAAGAAAGACATGCATGAGCGCTTGACCGAATCCATTGAATTAGCACTGAAGATTGGCAGTGGTCTCATTTTGGTCAATGAATTACCAAATAAAGAACATTTGTTTTCTGAACATTTTGCCTGTCCCGATTGCGAAGTTTCCATGGAAGAAATGGTGCCGCGAATGTTCTCATTTAATTCTCCTTATGGTGCCTGCCCAAAATGTGATGGATTGGGGTCTCATATGGAAGTGGATCCTAATTTGATCGTGCCTGATAAATCCAAAAGTCTTATTCAGGGTGCCATTGCATCGCTGGGAGAACAACCCCGAGGGAACTGGTATGGCAGTATCCTGAAAAGTCTCTCCCGTCATTACGAATTCAATTTTACCACGCGATGGATTAAGATGGATCCTAATATTCGTCAAATATTGCTCTACGGCACTGGAGATAAAAAATTTAAAATGGACTACAGTTCCGAGCGTTGGAGTGGAACTTATTCCGGAGGCTGGGAAGGGGCTATTCCGAATTTAATGCGCCGATACACCCAAACTAAATCTTCTGGCATTCGCGAATGGATCGAACAATTTATGAGTATGCGTCCTTGTTTTGATTGTAAAGGCGCTAGGCTCCGGAAGGAAACACTTGGAGTTATAATTAATGAGAAAAATATTGGCCATGTGTCTTCCATGTCCATCCGGGATTTAAATATCTTTTTTCAAAATATAAATCTTACAAAAATGGAGCATGCTATCGCTGATCAGATCCTGAAAGAGATTTGTCAGCGATTGAGTTTTTTGGTCAATGTAGGATTGAGTTATCTCACCTTAGATCGCTCGGCTACCACTTTATCAGGAGGAGAATCCCAACGAATTCGACTTGCCACACAGATTGGCTCCCAATTAATGGGCGTCCTTTATATTTTGGACGAACCATCCATCGGACTCCACCCACGTGATAATAATCGATTGCTAAATACCTTAAAATCACTTCGGGATATTGGGAATTCTATTCTAGTTGTAGAGCACGATAAAGAAACGATAGAAGCGGCGGATTATGTCATCGATTTAGGACCAGGCGCAGGGAAACATGGCGGAGAAATCACTTTTGCAGGAACCCCAAAGGAATTGTTAAAATCCAATAAGTCACTTACGGGTAAATATCTTTCCGGTAAAAAAGAAATTCGAATTCCAAAGGTCCGCCGAAATGGAAGCTCAAATCAATTATCAATCAAAGGTGCCACAGGAAATAATTTAAAATCTATTGATGTGGATTTTCCATTGGGACGATTTATTGCTGTAACGGGTGTATCCGGAAGTGGCAAAAGTTCGTTGGTGAATGAGACTCTCTTTCCTGCTTTAGCGAAAGAATTGAACAAGGCGCGCGCTTACCCATTGGAATTTGATTCCATCACAGGAGCGAAGTTTCTTGATAAGGTGGTGGATATTGACCAAAAACCCATAGGTCGGACGCCAAGATCCAATCCTGCAACTTATACCGGTGTTTTTACATTCATTCGTGATATGTTTGCCAAATTACCGGAATCTAAAATTCGAGGTTATAAACCTGGTCGTTTTTCATTTAATGTAAAAGGCGGTCGCTGTGAATCCTGTGAAGGTGATGGCATTATTAAGATTGAAATGAATTTTCTCCCGGATGTGTATGTAACCTGTGAAGTTTGTGCAGGAAAACGATATAACCGGGAAACATTGGAAGTGAAATACAGGGGGAAATCCATTGCTGAAGTGTTGGGTATGCCCGTATCTGAAGCTTTGGAGTTTTTTAAAAATATTCCATCTATCCATAAAAAACTCCATACATTAAATGATGTGGGACTAGGCTATATCCATTTGGGGCAGCAAGCCACAACACTTTCCGGTGGAGAAGCGCAGCGGGTGAAACTGGCCACGGAACTCTCTAAAGTATCTGCCGCAAGAACACTTTACATTTTGGACGAACCTACCACAGGCCTCCATTTCGAGGATATTAGGATGCTCTTGCATGTGCTCCAGCGTTTGGTGGAACGTGGAAATACGGTTTTGGTCATTGAACATAATTTGGATGTGATCAAGACTGCGGATTGGATCATCGATTTGGGGCCGGAAGGCGGTGACGATGGCGGGACTGTCTTGGCCACCGGCACGCCGGAAGAAATTGCATCAGTGAAAACATCTTATACTGGATCATTTTTAAAACAAATTTTAATGAAAAAGGGAATCGCGGCATGAGATCTCCTGCAGAATTAAAGCACTTTTTTACACTTTGGGAGATCGTGAAAGATCTTATTGATCAATGTATTGATATTATGCTGAATCTACGCCAAAGTGAGCATACCGGTGGCTCCGGATCCAATGTTCACACTATGGTAGTCAAACTTTTCTCCCTCTCTGTCTTTACGACAGCAATTTGAGATTGTATCTTTAGAGTCAGTTTTAAACTGATTTACATCCATTTTACTTAATGACAGAGATACATATTACAGACCCAACACCGTTCGATGATGATAGTGCGGTTGAAAAATCTCTTCGCCCCTCTCAATTTGATGAATTTATTGGTCAGAAAGAATTGGTGGATAATTTGAAACTTTACATTGAAGCATCTAATTCTCGTGGGGATGCTTTGGACCATGTTCTTCTATTTGGTCCACCGGGATTGGGGAAAACCACTCTCGCCAATATTGTTTCCAAGGAACTAAAATCCAACATAAAACAAGCATCCGGACCAGTAGTAGAACGAGCGGGTGACTTGGCAGGAATAATAACTAATTTAGGTCACCGTGATGTATTTTTCATCGATGAGATCCATCGTCTTAATGCAGTAGTGGAAGAATATCTCTATTCTGCCATGGAAGATTTTTCCATCGATATTATGATTGATAAGGGACCCAGTGCCCGCAGTGTACAGCTGACGATTGAACCATTCACCCTCATTGGTGCTACCACACGATTGGGGAATCTCACTTCACCTTTGCGAGATCGTTTTGGCGTGGTACTTCGTGTGGATTATTATGAAGCAGAAGATCTTTTCCACATAATTAATCGGTCCGCCGAAATATTGGAAGTAGAGATTGATGATGAAGGTGCCATGGAATTAGCTAGACGTGCCCGTGGAACTCCACGGATCGCCAATCGTATATTGAGACGGTCCCGGGATTTTGCACAGGTCAAAGCTTCCGGCAAAATCGACATTGATGTAGCCAAGGCATCCTTGGAAAAATTAGGCATAGATGATATTGGACTGGATGACATGGATCGGAAGATTCTGGAAGTCATTATAGATAAATTTAATGGTGGTCCTGTGGGTGTAAAATCGTTGGCAGTTGCCATAGGAGAAGATCCCATTACCATAGAAGATGTATATGAGCCTTTTTTGATCAAGGAAGGATTTTTGCACCGTACACCAAGGGGGCGCATTGCCCAGAAAGCAGCATACAATTTACTTGGAAAAGAATTAACAACAGACCAAACGAGGTTATTTGAATGATCGATAAAAAGAAAAAGTATAAACTTGGTGATTTTAATTATCGCCTACCAAAAATACTCATTGCCCAGTACCCGGAGTCCAGGCGGGATTTATCACGATTAATGGTAGTGAACCGTGATACAGGGAAAATTGAGCATAGAAAATTTCTGAATATCACAGATTATATGCGCAAAAATGATCTTATGGTGGTTAACAATACAAAGGTATTTCCTGCACGGCTTTTTGCAACGAAAGACCGGACCGCTGCTAAAGTGGAAGTTTTTTTACTCCGTGAATTAGCACATGATCTCTGGGAGGTCATGGTAAAACCTGCCCGGAAAGTCCGCATCGGGAATAAATTGGTATTCACGCCAAAACTTATGTGCGATGTGATTGATAATACGGTTTCAGGCGGTCGTGTGGTTCGTTTCGAATATGATGGCGGTAATTTGCATAGTGTCATCGACAGAATCGGCACATCGCCCCTTCCGCCCTACATTGATCGTGATGCCGATTCCGTGGATAAAAAGAGGTATCAAACCGTATATGCGAAGGAACGTGGTGCTGTGGCTGCCCCTACTGCTGGACTCCATTTTACTGAAGGACTTATCAAAAAAGTAAAAGATCAAGGTACCAAGATTGAAAATGTTACACTTCATATTGGACTTGGAACTTTTCGCCCTGTTCAAGTAGAAGATCTGAATCGGCACCAGATGGACTCGGAATATTTCGAAGTGTCCCCAAAAACATCCATGGCAATCAATCAGGCTAAAAAGCGGCACCGGAAGATTATTGCTGTAGGAACATCCACCGTTCGTGCATTAGAAACAATTGCCATATCCGGATTCCAGGTAACCCCAAAAAGGGGTTGGACAGATAAATTTATTTACCCACCCTACGAATATAAAATGGTGGATAAAATGATTACCAATTTTCATGCGCCTAAATCGACATTGTTTATGATGGTCAGTGCATTTGCTGGTCGCAAATTGATTAAAAAAGCATACCGGGAAGCTATAAAAGAGAATTATCGCTTTTTGAGCTATGGTGATGCCATGATTATCATTTGATCAAAAACCTTATGTAATATGAAAGTATCCGCAATCATTCCTGCTGCTGGTTCTGGCGAACGGTTTGGCGAAGAAAAACAATTTAAATTGTTGTCCGGCCGGCCGCTTTTCTTTCATACCTTGAAACTATTTTTGCAATCGGACTATATTGACGAAATTATTGTGGCTGTGCCCAGTGCTAATGTAGACTCCACCCATCGAGATGTGTTGTCCATGTCAGCTGGAAAACCGGTGAAAGTGGTGGCTGGGGGTACACGTCGGCAGGATTCTGTGAAAAATGGCATAGATGTATCTGACTCGGATTCAACATTGGTTTGCATCCACGATGCTGCCCGGCCTTTTGTGACAGAAGACCTTATTCAGCGATCCATTTCTGCTTGTGAATTTGCAGATGGTGCTGTTGTGGGAATCCCCAGTAAGGATACGGTAAAATTTTCTGAGAATGGATTGGTAAAAGAAACGCTTGATCGTGAAAAAATATGGCTGGCGCAGACTCCCCAATGTTTTCATAAAAATAAATTACTTCAGGCGTTGGATCATGCCGAAACAGAAAACTTAACCGGAACCGATGAATCCGCATTAATGGAAGCAATGGGATTCTCCATCAAACTGGTAGAGGGAGAATCAAACAATTTTAAGATTACCACAAAAGATGATTGGATACGAGCGGAAATAGTTGCCATTCGACAGGCTCAGGGAACAGTTTTATGATCAGAACAGGTATAGGATATGATGTTCACCAGTTGGCGAAAGGAGAATTACTTACTATAGGGGGTGTGGATATACCATCATCTTTTGGGTCAGTGGGACATTCTGATGGCGATGCTTTGATCCATGCGGTGGTGGATGCGCTTCTTGGTGCATCCGCATTGGGTGACATTGGTCAATTTTTCCCCAGCAATGATGATACTTGGAAAGGTGCCCCCAGCAGTTACTTTTTAGCCGATGCAGTTAAACGAATTCGGGAAGCTGGATTTGAGATCAATAATATAGACGCAACCATTATTCTCCAAAAACCAAAACTGGAAGAATATATTCCCCAGATGAAATATAACTTATCTCATTCCATGCAAATTGATGAATCCAAAGTTTCCATAAAAGCCACAACTACAGACCATCTTGGATTTGTGGGTGATAGTTCCGGCTGGGCAGTACAGGCCATTGCAACACTTTGTATTAAAAATGAGCCATCTTGTACTTAAGTCCCACGCGAAGGTTAATATTGGTCTCCAAATACGGAACCAGCGCCCAGACGGTTACCATAATATTCACACTGTTTTCCAGGAGTTGGATTTTCATGATACCATCAGATTAAAAAAAAGAGGTTCCAGTTGCCAATTTTCTTCCAATGTGGATTGGCTGGCGAAAGATGATTCCAATCTATGTGTAAAGGCATGGCAAAAAATGGTGGATGTGTTTGGACTTGGTGGTGTCTCAATCGAACTGGAGAAAAGAATTCCTGCTGGTGGTGGTTTGGGTGGAGGTTCATCCAATGCAGCCACCATCTTAAAAGGACTTCGCAAGCTTTATGAATTGGATGTGAGTGATCATGAGTTAGAAACCATGGGCATAGATTTGGGTGCAGATGTTCCTTTCTTTATTAAGGGAAAAACACAGATCGGAGATGGAATTGGAGAAATCTTAAAACCGATTGAAACAATAATTAATGGGTGCTATTTATTGGTGGCCCCGGATTTACATATTGATACAAAATGGGCATATGGTGAATTCAAAAATATTTTGGACAAGCCAAACGAGATAGTTAATTTTCTAGGCTTTATTCGAAAGGAGATTATTCCTTTTGAGCTTTTTGAGAATGATTTTGAAGCAATCGTTGTTCCAGCATATCCAGAGATTGGACAAATAAAGAATTCGCTTCGAGCCCATGGGGCTCGTTTCGCCAGTTTGTCGGGCTCAGGCTCGACTGTGTTTGGGGTTTTTGACAAAGATGCAGATGCCAAATCAGCCGAGTCACATTTTTCCTCCCGATACAATACATTTATCACCAATCCAATTCTCTAATTAGTAACAACGCCCAATTTAATTGGGGCGTAGTATAATGGCAGTACACCTGGTTTTGGTCCAGGCAGTTGGGGTTCGAATCCCTGCGCCCCAGCTTCTATTCATTCAGAAAAAAATATTATGAATAATAAACTAAAAATATTTAGTGGTCGTAGTAACCCTGCTTTGTCCAAAAAGATTGCAAAATCACTAGGATGTGAATTGGGTGAAATATCCATTAGCACCTTTTCCGATGGTGAATTATGGATCAAGTTTGAAGAAAATATTCGTGGGACTGATGTGTTTTTGATTCAATCCACTAATGGACCATCTGAGAATATTTTGGAATTGGCATTGATGGTGGATGCAGCAGTTCGTGCTTCTGCGGATCGTGTAACAGTTGTTATCCCTTATTTTGGCTATGGACGGCAAGATAGGAAAGATCAACCTCGCGTACCCATTTCATCTCGAGTTATGATCGATATTTTTACAGTAATGGGTGCAGATAGAATTATTACAATGGATCTTCATTCTACACAAATCCAAGGATTTGCTAAAATCCCGTTTGATCATTTATACAGCAGAATGGTGTTATTGGATGCAATTAAGAATGAAGGGTTGGATCCGGATCATACCACAGTGCTGGCGCCAGATGTTGGATCTGCAAAAATGAGTCAAGCCTATGCAAAACGACTGGGAATGCATTTTGCACTAATTGATAAACGTCGGTATGCACCCAATCAAGCGGAAGTGAGTCATCTTATTGGTGACCTCAAAGATATGGATGTGCTTATTATTGATGATATGATTGATACAGCGGGAACTACAATTAACGCAGCTCAAGCCGCTTTAAAACAAGGTGCAAAATCAATAACGGCTGTGGCAACACATGGCGTGTTATCCGGCCCAGCCATAGAAAGATTAAGTGAATCAAAAATTAGAAAAATTATTGTGACAGATACGATCGATATTTCCATGGAAAAACACATGGATAATATGGAAATCGTAACTGTAGGAAATGTTTTTGGCGAAGCAGTTAAGCGAATTCATAATGGTGAATCAGTCAGTGCTTTGTTTGAATTTTAATTAGGAGAAAAAACGATGGCATCATCGTATTACAAATTAGAAATTAAAGATAGAAATCTCACGCGGACGAAAGGGTCAAAAACTATTCGTCGGTCGGGACTCATTCCCGGTGTTCTCTATTATGCAGGTGAGGCGAATGTAAATATATCGGTAGATAAACTGATACTGTATCATGCATTACAATCTGGTCAACATATTTTTGAAGTTGAACAAGGAGGCGATACACAGTTTACCATGATAAAGGAATTACAATATCATCCTGTGACGGATGAAGTGATTCACATTGATCTAATGCGAGTGCGCCGATCAGAGAAAATAACTATTTCTGTGCCCTTAGTATTGATTGGTGAACCATTAGGTGTCACGGAAGGGGGAGTATTATCGCAATCCATGACACAGATTGAGATCAGTTGTTTCCCAACAGATGTTCCGGATCAGATTGAATTGAATATTGAGGATCTTGAAATGAATTCTGCCAAAAGTGTAGCAGACATTACAATTGATAATGAAGATGTAGAGATATTATCTGCTGAAGACTTAAATATAGTATCTGTTCATCCGCCTGCAGCTGAAGAAGAGCCTGAAGTTGAAGAAATTGAAGGCGAAGAAGGCGAAGAAGGCGAAGAAGGCGTTGAAGGTGAAGAAGATGAAACATCTGGAGAAGCGGGTGATTCTAAAGATTCAGGAGACGATTCGAAAGAATCATGATCGCTTTTATTGGTCTAGGCAATCCCGGTGATAAATATGCAAATACGAAACACAATGCAGGGTTTTGGGTGGTGGACGAATTAGCTCGCCGGCAAAAACTGTCATTTAAACCAGGGAAAGGCCCCTATGTGTTTGCACAACACCAACGACGGGAAGTCCTGTTGGTAAAGCCAACAACCGGCATGAATCGTAGCGGAAACGCTGTGAAAGAAGTGGCAAATCTTTGGAGTCTTTTGCCTTCCGATATTCATGTAATCTTGGATGATGTGGATCTGCCTCTTGGGTCGATTCGGATTCGTCCCAAAGGCGGCGACGGATGTCACCGTGGGATGGAGAGTATAATTTATCAACTCCAGTCAGACCAATTCCCCCGAGTACGTTTAGGTATAGGTACGGATGAAAATATGCGACCTGCAGAAAAAT
>CAJWPW010000018.1 GCA_913045415.1 uncultured Fidelibacterota bacterium
AAAATAATACAGATAATAATGGGTAGAGTTTTTTCATTTTATTCTCATCAGGTCATCCAAATCTAACAAAATAACCGATTGGTGGTGTAGATGTAAAAAAGTTAAGAAGAATCAATCCTTATTGTGATTCTGTTTAAGGACAATTTCGAGTGGTTAAAGAATAAAGATGGTTCTTACAAGATGGATAGATATGGTAGAAGAAGATATAACATCTTTGACGGAGAAACGGAGATGACTAACCCCTTCACCCCACATTATCTACTCAACCGTGACAGACTTAGCTAAGTTTCTTGGCATATCCACATCACATCCGCGGAGAACAGCGAGATGATACGCTAATAATTGCAATGGAATCGTGGCCAAAATGGGAAATGTCCTGGGATGAGAAATAGGAACTTCAATTAAATGGTCACACAAAGATTCTAGTTCAGGGGTAATTTTATCCGTAACCGTAATGATTTTACCTTTCCGGGCCTTCACTTCCTGAATGTTGGATAACACTTTTTCATAGGTTCGATCATGCGGCGCTAAAAACACAACAGGCAGCTTTTCATCGATAAGCGCAATGGGGCCATGTTTCATCTCCGCTGCAGGATAGCCCTCTGCATGAATATATGAGATTTCTTTTAATTTCAAAGCTCCCTCAAGAGCAACTGGAAAATTTGCACCTCTTCCAAGATATAAATAATTATTCGCATCCATTGTCTCTTCGGCTATTGTCTTGATATGATCCGATTGATTTAAAACATCTTTTACACGAGCTCCTAAATCATGGAGAGCATGGGTCAAGATTATGCCATCTTTTTTGGAAAAACCATTTTTTCGCCCCAATTGTAATGCCAGCATATATAATACTGATACTTGCGCTGTAAAAGCTTTAGTAGATGCAACACCAATTTCAGGTCCCGCATGTGTATAAATACCACAATCGGTTTCCCGCGATATAGAACTGCCCACTACATTACAAATTCCAAATGTGAGGCATCCTTTTTCTTTCGCCTTCTGGATGGCGGCTAATGTATCTGCAGTTTCTCCAGATTGTGAAATAGCAATCACAACCGATTGACTATCGATGATGAGCTTTCGATATCGGAATTCTGAAGCGTATTCTACATGAACCGGTATACCAGCAAACTCTTCTAGAATATATTTTCCGATTAAGGCTGCATGCCAGGATGTTCCACATGCTGTAATATAAAAATGACGTGCACGTTCTATCCGCAGCAAGTGGTCCTGTATTCCGCCTAAATGAACCGAACCTTCATCCAGGAGAAGACGACCGCGCATAGTATCTACGATAGTATGCTCCTGCTCATAAATCTCTTTTAACATAAAATGAGGATAATTCCCTTTTTCAATTTCCTCAAGAGTAAAATCAATCCGTGAAACTTTTTTATCTAACTTTTTGTTATTGCCCAACTTTTTTATCTTGTAACCATCATCTCCGATGAATAAACATTCACGATCTCCCAGATAGATTACATTTCTGGTATATTCCACTAATGGGGAAGCATCACTCGCAATAAAGTATTCTCCTTCTCCCACGCCCAGAACAAGAGGACTCCCAAGACGAGCTGCAATCAATTGATTTGGTTCATCAGAACACATAACAACAATCCCATATGTGCCTACAACTTTTTCTAATGCTGATGTAACCGCCATTTCAAATGTTGTATCTTCCTCATGATAGATAGTTGAAATCAATTGTACCAGTACTTCTGTATCTGTTTGGGTTCGAAATTCAACGCCCTTCTGCTCCAACAATTTTTTTAAGGTAGCATGATTTTCGATAATTCCATTATGAATTAAAGCAAATTTTCCCGAATAATCCGTATGAGGATGTGCATTCAGATCAGATGGCTCCCCATGGGTTGCCCAGCGTGTATGACCAATACCAACAGAACCGGTTAATCCAGATTCACTGACAAGGGATTCCAACTCTGCAACTTTCCCTGCTTTCTTATTTACCATAAATGAATCGTCACTCATGATAGCCAGCCCAGCAGAATCATACCCACGGTACTCCAATCGCTTTAGCCCCTTTATCAGCATGGGGACTGCATCATTGTTTCCAAAATACCCTACAATTCCACACATATTTTGACCTTATAATTTGATAGACTTATTTTATTGTGATTAATCATGACTGTTTGTTTAATATTATTATATATGTTTATTTAAGAAAAATGGTTTATTTGTCATCTTCTGTAAAATAGCAATGATTTAGTTGAAACAACAACTAATATTATTCCCACTCAATGGTACCTGGCGGTTTGGATGTAATATCATAAACCACGCGGTTAATCCCAGGGACAGAATTTACAATTCGGTTGGAAATCTTGGATAAAGTATTTGCCGGCATTCGATACCAATCTGCGGTCATGCCATCAGTGCTGGTAACTGCACGAATTCCAAGTAAATTTTCGTAGGTACGTTGATCACCCATGACACCCACAGTTTGAACCGGAATAAGTACCGCAAAAGCTTGCCAAATATCATTATACAATCCATCTTCATGAAGAATATCCATGTAAACTTGGTCTGCTTCTTGCAAGATTTGTATTCGGTCTTTCGTGATCTCACCAATAATTCGGACAGCTAAACCCGGCCCAGGAAATGGATGGCGTTCAATCAAAGAATCCGGTAATCCTAACTCTCGTCCCACATTTCGAACTTCATCCTTAAATAGTTCCCGTAGTGGTTCCACTAATTTAAATGTCATATCATCGGGCAATCCGCCTACATTATGATGACTCTTAATCACATGTGCAGTCTTCCCTTTACTCACTCCACTTTCAATCACATCGGGATAAAGCGTTCCTTGAGCTAAAAATTGCATATCACCCATTTCACTGGCAATCCTATCAAATGAATAAATAAACTGGTTTCCAATAATCTTTCTTTTTTTTTCCGGATCAGTTACACCTTCCAACTTTGACAGAAAAATGCCCGATTCGTCAAACATATTAATATTGACACCCAGACCGGTTTTTAATGCATTAACGCAATCCCGAGCTTCATTTTTTCGAAGCAATCCATGATCAATCAAAACAGCTGTGGACTGGTCTCCAATGGCTTTGTACAATAATGCCGCAACCACAGTTGAATCCACGCCGCCACTAACACCAACAATGACATTCCCATCTCCAACTTGCTCTCGAATAAGCTCTATTTGTTGATCAATAAAGTTCCCGGCTGTCCATGTTGGGGCGCAATTTGCAACTGTAAATAAAAAATTATGAAGAATGGTTTGACCTTCTTCAGTGTGAGCAACTTCCGGATGGAACTGCGTTGCCACGCGGGTTTGGGTTTCGTTTGCTATTGCAGCCACTACACCATTTGATGAATGGGCTAATGTATGCCAATCATCAGGAATCTTGGAAATACGATCCATGTGACTCATCCAAACTTTAGATGAACTTGGAACATTAAAAAATAAACCAGAGTTGTCATCTATCTCAATTTCTGCAGATCCATATTCACCTTGCCCCGTGGATACTACAGCGCCACCATAGTGATGTGCCAATAATTGGAGTCCATAACAAATTCCCAAAATAGGTAAATCTGCATCAAGAATGGATTCATCAAATACCGGTGCTTCATCACCAAAAATACTTGATGGACCACCTGACAAAATTAATGCAGCTGGGGTACGGTCTAAAATTTCATGTAGGGGTGTTTCCGGCGGAAGAATCTCAGAATGTACATTTTGTTCCCGAACACATCGAGCGATCAACTGGGTATATTGGGATCCAAAATCCAAAATGACAACACCCTGTTTATGAATATTATTCATTGGGGAATTGACTATTGAGTTCATCCATGTAGGATTCGTTGGTTACATTAAAATGGATAGGCGTAATACTAATATATTTTTCACGAACTGCTTTCCCATCCATGTCCATAGATTCATCTTTATCCACGATGGTTCCTTTCATCCAGTAATAAGTTCGTCCACGTGGATCAGTCCGCTTATCAAATTCATCTTTGAAATATTGGTTACCTTGACGAGTGATTTTCACACCCTTTATTTCATCCGGTGAACAATATGGTACATTTACATTTAAAAGCGTTCCCTTAGGAACACCATTATATAAAACATGTTGTGCCACATCAATCGCCGCTTGTTTTGCACCTCTATATTCATCTGATTTATAGGAATCCAAACTGATGGCAATAGATGGTATCCCCAACATGGTCCCTTCTGTTGCAGCAGAGATTGTACCTGAATAAATAATATTCGTCCCAATATTTGAACCTGAATTGATACCTGAAATGACTAAATCCGGTTTTTGGTCCAAAATTGATTTTATGGCGATTTTTGCACAATCTGCAGGTGTACCGGAAACAGCCAATCCTTCAAAACCACCAGACCGCTGAACGGGAACAACCCGTAAAGGATCCGTTAAGGTAATGGCGTGACCAACAGCACTTTGTTCTGTATGGGGTGCGATCACAATTGGATCACCAATCTCGCTCATGGCCTCCCAAAGAGCTCGAATTCCCGGGGCGAAGATGCCATCGTCATTGGTGATGAGAATTTTGGGTCGACTCATGTAAGAAGAGAAATCAATGTGGATATTTTTTCTTTCATTTCACTTCTGGACACTATGTGATCAATGAACCCTTTATCCAATAAAAATTCTGACCGTTGGAACCCTTTGGGCAAATCTTGTCCAATCGTTTGCTTGATCACACGGGGGCCTGCAAATCCAATTAATGCACCGGGTTCAGCGAGAATAATGTCGCCCAGCATGCCATAACTTGCTGTTACACCGCCTGTGGTTGGATCTGTGAGAATCGGAATATATAGTCCGCCATTTTTTGCAAATTTTGCCAACTTTGTACTGGTTTTCGCCAGTTGCATTAAAGAAATGGCACCTTCTTGCATTCTTGCACCACCGGAAGCACAGACCAATAATAATGGTACTTTCAATTCAGCCGCTTTTTGGATAGCACGGGAAACAGCTTCCCCTACAACAGAACCCATACTCCCTCCAATAAACTGGAAATTCATAATGCCAAGGATGACAGGCTCGCCATTGATCTTGCCATCGTAAACTTTAATGGCATCTTTCTCACCGGTATTTTTTTTGGCTGCAACGATTTGCTGATGGTACTTTTTTCCTGCCTTAAATTTTAAAAAATCTTCCGATTCCAAATTCTGAAATAAGTGTGTTTCACTCCCGCTATCTAATAGAAGATCCACATAAACCTGGGGAGTTACACGAAAATGATGGTTGCAATGGTGACAGACTGAAAGATTTTTCTCTAGTTCAGGTCTGTATAAAATTTCATTACAGGATGGACATTTATCCCACAAACCATCGGGGATAGATTTCTTTTCTGAATCCTTGATTTTTTTATCTTTTCTTTTAAACCATGACATAGTCTATAATGATTCCCATAATTATTTGCCAAAAAAGGCACAAAATTCACAAATAATAATTACGCAAGGCAGCTAAAACTCTTCTCAATTCTTTAAACACATTACAATAGCATCTTCACCATCTGGATAATAGTCTTCACGAATAGCAATATCTTTAAACCCAGCATTTAAATATAGCTTGATTGCAGGGAAATTACCTCGTTTTACTTCTAAATATGCTGAAGAATCTTTTGGAATATTATCTAAAAAATGGTTTAATAAATTCTTGCCTATCCCCATTTTTTGTAGAGGTGGATCAACTGCCATATTTACCAGATGAATTTCATTGGGACCATAGCGGAGCATACAGTATCCAACTAATTCTTTATCCGAATCAATCACCCATGTTTTTCTATCTAACTTCAACGTGAGTTCATTAGCGATCATTGCCCTCGTCCACGCTGAATTTGGAAAAGCACTTTTTTCGATTTGTAAAATTCTTGCAAGGTCTCTTTCTTCACTCGCTCGAATAATCATATTTTTTTATTATTCATTTCAAAAGGAGCAATGTATTCCGGTACTAAATCATAGGGTTTTTCAATCAACCATTTATCTGAATAATAATAAGCTAATAAACCAACATTTTCCGCAGATGGTTTGGCGCCTAAAAAGAAGTTTGTGTCTGTAAAAATTGATTCACAATTCCATTGGAATGTTGAAGAACTTAATTTTTCCCTAAACTCATCAATATCACCCACCATGGGCTTATCCATTACGTTGGGCAGATTATTTTTCCAATTAAACTCTTGGTAAAAAATCCTTTTCCCATGAGAAAAGGAAATTCCTTTTTCTGGAGTCTTCTTTTGTAAACCCAAAGCCATGGATGCAAGAGTTGGAACTGGAACTATGGGTAAATCATGAGAATAAGCCAACCCTTTTGCTGTACCCAATCCAATCCGTAAACCGGTAAAAGTTCCTGGACCAATACTTACGGCAATCGCATCCAAATCACCTACGGTTTTTTGACTTTTTTCTAAAGCTGTTTCAATGAATTCAGGAAGAATTTCTGCATGCTTTCTATTGGTTAATTTTTCTACCACACTCAAGGTATTCTCTTTTTCTATGACCGCAGCACCACATATTGTGGAAGAAGTTTCAATGGCTAATATTAAATCAATCTTCATCAAGTATACCAATAATCTCAATCTGTCTACTGTTCGGATATCCATCCAATATAGAAAAATTTATTGTAATAACATTTGATGGTAATATTTTATTAATAATATCTGCCCATTCAATCAATGTTATACCATCATCTTGTATTAACAATGCTTCGCCACCAATATTTAAAAAATCTATTTCATTTTTGAGTCGATAACAATCTATATGGTACAGGTTAATCGGTTCCCCATCATATTCTGAAATTAATTTAAAGGTTGGAGACCCAACCGTATCTGTGATTCCCAACCCCTTGGCAAAGCCTTGTGTAAACGTGGTTTTTCCAGTCCCTAGATTCCCAATCAAAGCCACAACCGATCCAACGGGAATTTTCTGTGCAAGTTTACCTGCTAATGTTTGTGTTGCTTCTTTTGAACTGCATTCTGCAATCATCAACCGCGTCCTTTCATGATGGCCACAGGTACCATCATTTCTTCCATAGAAACTCCACCATGTTGGAACGAATTTTTAAATTTTGATTGGTACTTATGAGCTTGATTTGGGTATATAAAATAGACGTCATCTTTGGCGATAATATAGCTGGGCTGTGGACCAAAAACAGGTAATCGGAATTTTTCAGGTTCCTTGATAACGATTGCATTTTTTTCTTTCGTATTCAGGTTCCGACCATATTTGTAGCGGACGCCAGAAGATGCTTCCCTGTCAGCAGCCACCATCACATCACGCTGAACTCGAATACTACCATGATCGCTTGTCAAAATAACCGTGAAATTATTTTCGCTTAATTTTTTCAACACCTGAAGTAACCAAGAATGGTTTAACCAGGATCTTACGGCTGTTCTATATCCAGACTCGTCCGGAACCATTTCCTTCAGCACATCCATTTGGGAACTTTTGTGTGCAAGAATATCTACAAAATTTACAACCAAAGCTAAAACATCTTGTTGAAGGTAATCTTTAATTCTGTTGTTGAATTTATTCCCTTCCTCTACAGCCCAGATTTTATGGTAATGAACCCGTTTATCCCCCAAACCCATTTTCTTCAATTGATCAATTAAGAATTGTTTTTCGTGCTGATTCAAACTAGTTGAATCATTTTTCATATCATCACCCTGCTTGGGATATTTTTTCACCATATCATCCGGAAACAGCCCACAAAATATTGCATTTCTCGAATAGGGCGTTGCCGTTGGAAGTAAAGATAATTTATAATCTAGTTTGATGTTAAAAAATGGCTCTAATAGCTCCATCATAGATTTAAAATGATCATGGCGCATACAATCAACCACCAATAAACAAACTTTTTCACCTTTATCCAAAATGGGTTTGACATACTTTGGAACGATATCTACTGAAAGTGTTGGGCGATTATTGGATTGCATCCAACTCTCATAATTCGACTCTATAAAGTTAATAAATTCCCTATTACATGTTTGAATCTGCTCCTTAAGAATCGACCCTAATCCGGTATCATTGTAATTATCAAATTTTATTTGCCAATCAGTGAGACGATCATAGAGTCTCCACCAATCATCCGCATTCAATTCATTACTTAATTGAGCTTCAATTTCCTGAAATTCTTTCAAATAATCACTGGTGGCTTTTTGTTCATGTAATTTGATCTTTTCCAGTGTTTGTTTACAAGCCATGAAAATCTGACTTGGATTCACAGGTTTGATGAGGAATTGCTCTACTTGCCCCGTGATCGCTTCATCCATAAGCCATTCATCTTCAGTTTTCGTGATCATGATGACTGGCAAGGATGAACGGTTTTTTTTCAATTCAGCCAATGTTTCCAACCCATCCATTCCAGGCATGGATTGGTCCAATAAGATCAAATCGTAATTATTTTGTTCAGATAGGGCAATCCCATCCTGTCCATTGGCTGCCTGGGACAATATATACCCCTTGTCTTCAAGAAATAAAATATGGGGTTTTAAATGGTGGATCTCATCATCGATCCAAAGGATATGTCCGCGCGAATTTTGCATAAATTAATGGTCTAAAAATTACAGATGAAACGAATGGAATCGGGAAAGTTCCATACAATATTTTTGGATCTCTTAAGGACCCGTTAGATGTGAAATAAGAAATTTCAAAAAAATTGAGTTTTATATTATTTTGATGTCATAGTCCAAACACCATCCCAATCCTGGCCTGGAGGATTACTTTTAAACATCATACATCGATCTATGTAAATAGCAGAGGGCGTTGTATTCCTTGATGTAAAATGATCTTCCATATCTTCAGCTTTTTTAAACAGGGCAAGGGCTTTATCCCAATCCTGCTGGTAATATTGGTCCAATCCGTCTTCAAATGTTTTTACAAGATTGACCATATCATTATCAGCAGTTTCTTTTGCAGAGACCAATTCATATACTTTCACTGGAACGTTCTTCCCTTTTACTCTTACAAAATCCAGAAATCTAAACATGTATTTATCTTTAGCGGTTTCATAAATATTTTCTCCCACAAAATTGTACACGCCATATTGTTTTGCCGATGATTCCAGACGAGCAGCGAGGTTAACAGTATCTCCCATCATGGTATAATTCATCCGCATTTCAGATCCCATATTTCCTGTGACCATTTTACCGGAATTCAATCCGATCCGATGCTGCATAGAATAAATAATATCCGGCCAATCTGCTTCAGATTCCCATTTTTTACGCAAATCACCTAATGCCTTCTGCATTGCTAGTGCCGTTTTACATGATTTTTTTTCATGATCTTCCACGTGCACAGGTGCCCCATAAAAAGCAACAATTGCATCTCCAATATATTTATCCAACGTTCCTTCATTGTCTAAAATTACCTTTGACATTACCGTCAGATACTCATTCATAAGTGCAACCATTTTCTCCGGCTCCAGTACTTCAGAAAAGGTTGAAAAATTCTGAATATCAGAGAAAAATGCTGTATGGTATCCTTCTACACCACCGAGTTTTGGTGCCTGTTTTTCTTCATACATTTTGTCCAAAACTTCCGGAGAAATGTAAGTTCCAAAAGTTTCTCTTAAAAATTTCTTATCTTTCTGTTCATGAAGGAATTGGAAAATGATATTGCTGGCATAAGTAAACATCAATCCAGCAAGGGGTGCGACGATAGGCATCACATAGGATTCTCCTGGTCCCGGAAGTACCACCTGTAATTGATCATAAAATTTACTGTGCAACGCTTCCGGCAGAATATTGGAAACAGTTGATTTCCAGAACCACCAATAATCGTTGGCGAACATTCCCATGGCAAAGGCATAATAAAATATTCCTTCAGATAAAATGACAATACCTGCCATAATAGGATGCAATTCAACTTTGGTTAATAGAATATAAGCCAAGGCACATAAACCAAATATTAAAAGAAAATTGGCTAAAGGGTAGGGTGAACCTTCATCCATATACCGTGTTATTTTGCCACCAAAAACTTTAAGATAATTATTGTGTAGCATGGTTTGGATCGCATTAGCATGTGTTTCCATCCCCGGCGTTAATTGGCTCAAATTCAAATAATTATAAAAAGGGGTAGATTTTACATCGTGAAGAACTTCCACTGATACACCAAGGATTACTATCTTATTATAAAAAGGAGATTGAGTGATATCGAAATCTGATCCCAGGCCTAACATGGCCATCATTTCATTTCGTTCTGTCTCATCTTCAATTGAAAGCACCCATTCCGGGACTTGGCCGGGAATAAATTGGCTCATCCAATCAATATCTTCCGGCATATCATAATCCTGGGTATCTAAAACCTGAGATAAAGAATATCTTGGAAAGGTGCCCCAAGGTTTCAAGTCCTGTCTGCCAGGTATTTTGTACCCGGATGGAGGTCCATAATAATTTACCAGAAAATTATTAGTTCGCCCATAAGATGTAATATTTAATGATCCAAAATTCCAATTCAAATTATTGGCATTATACGTTGGAACGGCATCATCTGAAATATCACGAAATGCTTTTACACATTTTACTCCCAGAGTCAAGTATGCAACATCTGGCTTATGTGCCATATATCCTGCAATGCTATATTGACGGGAGAATCCATCGATGTCTAGCATATCATTGATTAACCCTGTCTCCGGATTCACCTCCATGATTTCCGGCACTGGGTAGGCAATATAGTTTGGCGGTATACGAGTTGGCTCTTTCACCATTTTCACATCCATAACAACCCTGGTACCATTCTCTTGAGCTTTTTTAATGGATTCTGCCAAGATAACATCACCATGACCAGGAAGATATTGTTGGAATTCTGACGGCAAATTACCGCTGACACTTCTTAAATATTCACTTCTGGCATCTGGTGAATCGAACTGAATATCGAAGGCAATCACTTTGGCGCCCGCATTGGAAAGGTTATCTACAACCCTTGCCCAAATATCACCTCGTGGATAAGGCCAGGGAACTTTATTATCTTTCAGGATGCGCCAAGTTTCGTCATCCACTTCTACCAGAATGACATCCGTCCCTTGATTAATAATGGTAGAATCACTGGCACGCCACCCCGTTAAAGGACCACGAACTGTATGAAATCGATAATCATACGTTTTTAATTCAAGAAAATCGAATACACCAAGCCAATGGAGAAAACATGTAATTAAAACCGCTCCAAGAGTCAATCCAAGGTCCACCACATGCTCTTTGAAAAATTTTATAATCTTTTTGATCAAAACCTGTATCCAAGTGTTAGGTTAAATCCTGAACTGTTTATGGTCCAGTTTTCTCCAGACTCATCAACCTTACCATCATCATCATTATCTGACT
>CAJWPW010000019.1 GCA_913045415.1 uncultured Fidelibacterota bacterium
AATTCCTGCCATGAATCCTTATTATATTTCTCCATTATCGAAGAAATCAACACCTTGTCAGGATGAGCATCTTTTATTTTCTTGAATTCATCCAGCCACACTTCCAGTGTTCGATCTGAAATTAATTCTATATTTTCGAAGCCGATAATCTCACCACTTGGCGTTTTTAATTTCCCGTATCTTGGCGCAACATTTATTACTGGCGTTTCCGTTAAACTAACCGTTTTAGCAGAAACACCGCCCCAGCCATTATCAAAGGCCTTAATGATGGTTTTTGAATTAGTGCTTGGAGGCCCTGACCCAATCACAAATGGGTTAGGAAATCTAATGCCGTTTACTTCTATGCTTATATCTGCCATAAACTTCTCTTTAAATTAATTTGTTTTAAAGTTCAACCAATTTATCATAGGTCTCCGGGCGTCGGTCACGAAAAAATTGCCAAGTTGATCTTACTTCATCAATCATATCCAGATCAAATTCGGCAACTAACAATTCATCATTATCTCTCGATGCTTCTGAAATGATTTGCCCTCTTGGATTTACGAAATAAGATGTGCCGTAAAATTCACCCAAGTTCCAAGGTTTTTCTATTCCAACTCGATTGATACAGCCCATAAAATATCCATTGGCAGCGGCATGGGCTGGTTGTTCTAATTTCCATAAGTATTCACTTAAACCAGCAACCGTTGCAGATGGATTATAGACAATTTCTGCACCATTCAACCCAAGACACCTTGCCCCATCTGGAAAATGTCTATCATAACAAATATAGACACCCACTTTCGCATATTTTGTTTCAAAAACAGGGTAACCCAAATTGCCAGGTTTGAAAAAATATTTTTCCCAAAATCCAGACGTATGGGGGATATGATTTTTCCGGTATTTCCCCAAAAAGGTTCCATCCGCATCAATGACTGCTGCAGTATTATATAATACACCGGCTTGCTCTTTTTCATAAATCGGTACAATAATAACCATATTATATTTTTTTGCATATTCTTGCATTTGTTCAGTAGTGGGGCCAGGAATGGTTTCTGCAGAAGCATACCATGCGTTATCTTGTCCTGGACAGAAATAAGGTGTACTGAATATTTCTTGCAGACATAAGATTTGGACACCCTGTTTACCCGCATCTTCAATCAATGGAATATGTTTTTGAACCATTGCATCCATAATTTCTGCAATTGTTCCTTCTCCTTCCGTCATAGGAAGGCTCATCTGAATCAATCCGGATTTAATATTTCTAGGCATTAGTTTTCTCCTTAAAATTTATTATTTCATACCACCATAAAGGCCGCGTTTTAAAAAGTGCCCATCACCTTTCTTGCCTACGTATTCACAATTATCTATGATAACCTTTCCTCTGGAAAGAACGGTTTCCGTAAATCCTGTTACTTCAAATCCTTCATAGGCATTGTAATCTACATTCATATGATGGGTACACGTATTATTCACACTGATTGTTTCTGTTCGATTGGGATCAAAAATAACAATATCCGCATCGCTACCCACAGCAATGGTTCCTTTTTTAGGGAAAAGACCAAATGTTTTTGCGGCAGCAGTCGATGTTAATTCAACAAATTTATTTAAAGAAATTCTTCCTGAATTCACTCCGCCATTAAAAACAAGGCTCATACGATTCTCTACGCCGGGTCCCCCATTTGGGATTTTCGAAAAATCATCAATTCCCAACATTTTTTGATCCTTGAAACAGAATGGGCAATGATCTGTGGCGATAGACTGAAGGTCGCCAAATTTTAATCCTTTCCATAATTCATCCTGATTCCATTTTTCTCGAAGTGCCGGTGTCATAACATATTTAGCGCCTTCAAATCCTTCTTGATCATAATAAGAATCATCCAAAAATAGATATTGTGGGCATGTTTCAGCAAAGGCATGGACCCCTCGGTTGCGAGCAAGCATAACTTGTTCTAAAGCATCGGAAGATGATAAGTGGACAATGTAGATTGGGACTTGCGCAACTTCTGCAATTGAAATGGCGCGATGAACGCCTTCTGCTTCCATTCGAGTTGGCCGTGTAATGGCATGATATTTTGGTTCTGTCTTCCCTTCTGCCAGAGCCTGTTTTACAATTTCATCAATAACAATTCCATTTTCTGCATGCATACAAACAACGGTGCCATCTTCCCCTGCTTTGCGCATAGCACGATAAATGGTCCCATCATCTACATATAACACACCTGGATAAGCCATAAATAACTTGTAAGAAGTAACACCAGCATTAGCCAACATTTTCATTTCATGGACACGATTATCTTCTAGATCGGTCACAATCATATGAAACCCATAATCGATGGCTGTTTTTCCATCTGCTTTCGCATGCCATGTATCTAATGCTTCCAGCGTTGAATGCCCTTTGGATTGAATGGCAAAATCAATAAGGGTTGTTGTTCCACCATGGGCTGCAGCAAGAGTTCCAGTTTCAAAATCGTCTGCAGATGTGGTGCCCCCAAAGGGCATATCTAAGTGGGTATGTGGATCTAATCCACCAGGGAATAGGTATTTTCCAGAAGCATCAATGATTTCGTCTGCTTCTATATCGAGTTTCTCCCCTATAAGGGTTACTGTTTCATTTTTAATAAATATGTCAGCCAAATAGTCATCAACTGCTGTAATGACACGGCCATTTTTAATTAGAACAGACATCGTATTATTCCTTATTTACGAATCATTAAAAATTCTACACACTTTGGGTGTTAATTCCCCAGGCTTTTAATCCTCTTTCTTCGTCCGTCCCTGGAATTGTATTATCCAGTATTAATGCAGAAAATGCACCCACTGCCATCCCAGTGCTTCCCAGTGTATTTAAAATATTGGCCAGCCAACTAGGTTCAAACGCCATGGGGTGCTGACTAAAATATTCTGGAACAGATAAACCCATAAAAAATGCAAAGCCCAGGATAAATAAATTTCGTGTAGAATTAAGGTCAACAAATTGCAGATTGGATAAACCAACAGCCGCAATCATGCCGAACATTGCACAATACATTCCACCTACAATGGGTTGGGGAATTGTTGTAAACAATGCACCAAATTTAGAAACAGTCCCTAACAATATCATTATAATAGCTCCCGCCTGAACAACCCTACGTGATCCAACACGGGTTAAACCGATTGCCCCAATATTTTCACTATAAGAAGTCGTTCCATTTCCTGTACCAAAAACCCCCGCTATTAAACACCCAATTCCTTCAAATGTGATGCCCCTATTTATTGTTTTCTTATCAGGAACGGGCGCTCCGGAAAGTCGGGCACAGGCATAATAATCCCCGATTGATTCCACTATGGATGCTATATATCCAGCCACCATGCCAACAATTGCTGCAGCACCAAACTGTGGGAATCCCCACTGAAAAGGATAAGGAATCCGAAACCACTGTGCGTCTTTCAGGTTTGCCAAACTTGTGTGTGCGGGATGTCCTGCAGGAAAAATACCTAAAGCTGTACAAATAGCTGACACACCCCAGGCAGTCACTATTGCAAGTAGAATAGGATAAAGTTCAAACGTACGGTGTTTGCCACGGAGATATTGGCTGAAAAGAATTATCAAGAAAATCGTTAAGCCGCCAATAGGCCAATAGCGTCCTGCTTCCGGCGCACCAAATTTGAATAATGCTAAACCGATTAATGCAATGGTGGGTGCAATTGTTATGGGACCTACAAATCGTAATAAACGACCCACCATACCACTTGCCCCGACAATAATTTCAGCAAGAGAACCGGCGATAATGGCGCCTTGCACATGCTGCATGCGCACTTCCCAACCGGCATTGGCTAAAGCAGCCATGCCACAAATTGCAAATGTCGGCGCTAAAAAGGAAAAGGTTCCACCTTGAACAATGGGAAGACGGTTTCCCCAGGTAGTTTGAAGTAAGGTAGTAATCCCACTGACAAAAAACATAGTAGCAATTAACCAACCTTTTTGTATTGGGTCCTCTAACCCAAATGCCGGGAACAATAAAAGGGGAATGGCGACCGTTGAACCAAACATGGTTAAATAATGTTGGAACCCTAAAATAAGTGTTTCACCTATAGGAGGGATATCATCAATATTGTATAGCAATGAAGTTTGATTCTCTTTCATATAAACCTTCTATTCATTTTTTTACGAGAAGAATTAGTTTAAACGCTGTGTCCTATTCTTTTGTTTTGAATAGAATTCATTCTCTGTATTATACATAGAAAGTTAAACATACAAACGAAATGAAATCAGCCAAATTTTCTCATTACAAACAAATGCTAGATATTGCCATCCAAGAAGCCCAGGATGGATTGGATGAGGGAGGAATTCCCATTGGCGCTGCTCTTTTTCTGGAGAACGGGACTTTGCTGGGGAAAGGCCGAAACGGGCGTATCCAGAAAAGTGATCCTTCCCTACATGGAGAAACAGATGCTTTCCGTAATGCAGGGAGACAACGATCCTATTCCAATACCATCATGGTTACAACCCTGGCACCCTGCTGGTATTGTAGCGGGCTAATTCGGCAATTCAATATAAAAAAAGTTGTTGTGGGTGAATCAGTTAATTTTTCCGGCGGTGTTGATTGGTTAAAAGAAATTGGTGTTGAAATTATTGACCTTAATTCTAAAACATGTATTACCATGCTTGAAAATTATATCCAGGGTAATCCAGATGTCTGGAACGAGGATATCGGAGAAGAGTAATTTTTATTCTTCATTTCCAAACCACCAATCCTTGTTAGAATGGTCGTAATCAATAAATATATGTTTCGCTTCCCGAAACTCTTCTAATGCTTCGAGCCCATGTTCTCGTCCGATACCAGATTGCTTCATGCCGCCAAAAGGTGCTGCCATATTTTCCATTAAGGGGCTATTAATACAGAACGTCCCAGCCTGAATGTTGTCTGCTGCCGTCAATGCTCGTTCAATATCCCGGGTGAAAATAGAGCATCCCAATCCATATCTTGTGGAGTTGGACATAGTGATTGCTTCATCTAGAGATTTTACTCGCTGTACCGGTATTACAGGGCTGAATGCTTCTTCCATAATAATTTCCATATTCGGCGTAACTTGATCAAACACGGTAGGTTCATAAAAATATCCTTTTTCAAATTGATCCGATTGTTTTCCACCTGTCAACACACGGGCGCCTTCTTTTTTGGCTAGATCCACTTTATTGATTGTGTTAGACAACTGCATTTTGGATGACATGGGACCCACATCTGTCCCTATAGCAAATGGATCTCCAAGTTTCACTTTTTTGGCTTCTTCAACAAGTGCTTCCGTGAATTTGTCAGCAATACTTTCAAAAACATAAACTCGTTCTACGGAAGTGCAAACCTGCCCTGAATTTAAAAAACCACCCCAGGCAGATCCTTTTGCAGCCACTTCAATATCGGCATCATCACAGACAATGACCGGGTCCTTACCTCCTAATTCCAGAGATACTTTTTTCAAATTATCTGCTGCCAACCGAGCAATTCGTTTCCCGGTTCGAACCGATCCTGTAAAAGTGAGAATGGGCACATCGGGATGTTTAACCAATGCTTCACCTGCTTCTCCACCCAAACCAGTTACAACATTCATAACGCCCGCTGGCATATTACCACCGGCAAGTTCAATCCAATGCAATATGGAGAGAGAAGTGATTTCCGACGGTTTCATGACGATGGTATTTCCAGCTGCCAATGCCGGTGCCAATTTCCAACCCATGAGAGATAAAGGATAATTCCAAGGAATAATACAGCCCACCACACCATAAGGCTCATAGCGGACTAATGACATTGATTTTTCCACCACCGGTGCAACGATTCGACCCACATGATCCCGGGCCATTTCACTGTAATACTCAAGATATTCCGCCACATCTTCGATTTCGCCTAAAGCATCCTCGAAAGGTTTTCCCATTTCGGATGAAATCGTTTTTGCGATTTCTTCCGCATGCTCTCGGGATTTATTCGCCATAGTGCGCATATAATCCTTTCGCTCACCTGCTGTTAACCGCCGCCAATCTCCGAATGCCGTTTTCGCTGCCGCGACTGCTTTATTTATATCTGCTTCATCGCTAGCTGGAACCTTTGCAATCACTTCTTCTGTGAATGGATTTTCCACATCGAATGTTTTGCCTGATTCTGCATTACACCAGGTATTGTTAATATAGTTTTGGGTGTTCATTTTCTTACTCCTTATTAAATTTTTTCAATATCTCTTTTATATCCTTTAAAAATAATACAAATACAGCAACCGAGCCAAAACCCAGAATAAAAACAGTGATCCAGGTAAATATTTCCCAATAGCTCATGATCGGTCTCCTTTATCAAAAATTAAACCGACGAAAAAGCCAATTAATGAAATCGGAACGGTGATGTACATAACAAATTCCTGCAGGAAATCTATTCCAAACCAATGAATAATATAAGTTTCCTCATCTAAATCAAATACACCATTCGTCATGATATAAATATTCAGGATGACGGTTGAAACTAATCCTAATCCTGCACTCAAAAAGCCTGCAAGCGGTTTTCTAAATTTTGGTACATACATTCCCAGCAGGATCGGCGCCAGCACACTTGAGATCAAAATAGATGCCATAAATACCCAGAGACCCAGCATTTGATCAAATGAAATAGCCATGGCAAAGCCCAAGACCCAAGATAATAATATGCCCTGACGTGTTGTTTTAATCAATTCCTGATCGGTAGCAGATGGTTTAAAAGCTGGTTTATAAATATCGTAGGCAACATTCCCGCCAGCAACAAGACAATAAGAATCCAATGTGGACATTTCCGTTGCAAGAACCCCAGCCAAAAAGAGTCCTAAAGCACCGGCTGGAAGTGCTGCCACCATGATCGTTAATAAGGCAGCATCGGGTGCAACATCAACAGGCAATGTTCCCTGGATAACAGCCACTTTTGCAGCCATGGCTAAAATGGTAATTATCCAATCGTAGGAGCCCCAAATGAAGATACCAATCACCAGGGCATTTCTTACATTTTTATAAGATTTTGCAGCAAAAATACGCTGGTAAAACGTGGGTTCAACCAGAATCGATAGTCCAGTAGATGCATATATAATAATGAGCCAAATGGACATATCTCCCAGGGTATCAAAGTAACTGGGCTCCAATACCTTAATCATAGAATCAAATCCACCAATCAAATTCATAGCAAAGGGAAATGCCATAGCCAAGATAACACACATTAGGACAAACTGGACTGAGTCCGTGAGAGCAACTGCCCAAAATCCACCGGTGATGGTATAGATTAAGGCGATGCCGCCCAAAACCAGCATGCCCATGATAGGTTCCCAACCAAGAATAACGTCACCCAACATGCCAAACCCATAAAGGGATAAAGCAGGGAGAGAATAAATAAAAGATGTGACCGCCCCGACATACCGTGTTTTTTTTCCATAATATTTATCTAAAATGTCGGGAAGACTTTTGAAATTTTCCTCCCTTAATCTGTGGGCCAGTAAAAATGCTGCTATCAAAAAGAAAGCGTATGTAGGGCGAGCATAGGCAAACCAAGCTACAACACCATTGGTAAAACCTAATTGAGAATCACCAAATAAGACATCAATTCCATAATAGGTAGAAATGAGAGTCGTGATTAACAGTGGTGTTGTGAGTGATCGGCCCGCAAGAAAGAAATCTTCAAAATCAGAATGTTTTTTTGCAAACCAAAGTCCAACACCTACCATTCCCAGCAAATATAGACTAATAATTATATAATCAATTGTTGCTACTTCATACATGTGTCATGATATCCAATCTAAAAAACGAAAATATTTTGCAGCAAAAGGGAGAAACCAGGGATCTTTTTTGTAGAAGAACATCGTTTGGTGAGAAATTTCTTCATAAGGACTGCGATCCTTTTGTCCAGTCATGAGCAATCCCAATTCTGTTCCAAGATAAGTGGCAATAGATAAACCATGGCCCCCATATCCTAATGCATAATGAATGCCATTGGTCTGTCCAATATGCGGCATCAAATCAAAGGTGATTCCAAGTTTTCCTGTCCAGGAATGAGTGAATTTAACATCATTCAATTCTGGAAAAACCGTGCAAACCTGTTTCGTTAAAATGGATGCACTTTCGTTCAGATCCAGATTGGTGCTTAAATCATTTCGGCCACCCCAAAGCATGCGCCCGTCCGGAGTAAGCCGGAAATAATTCAGGAAATTTTTTGAATCATAGAACATCCGTCGTTTGGGGCTAAGCTTATCCTGCAAATCCTTTGGGAGAGGTTCACTCACAATAATATAACTGCCAACCGGGAATACTTTCGGCTTCAATTTTGGAATCAACATATCGGTATAACCGTTTGTGGCAATAACAACATCCTTGGCCATTATTGTTCCCTGGTCTGTCGTTACTTCAAATCCATTGGGCTCCTTTTGGATTGATGAAACCTTTGAGTTTTCGCATAAAATCACACCGCGGGCAGCAACAGCTTTTGCCAAGCCATAAACATATTTTGCTGGATGGAGTCCAGCGCTGGATTCATCCGCGAGTCCCCCGAAATAAGCATGAGTCCCAATCTCACTTTTTAATTCTTCTTTTGGGACGATTGTTTTTTCATGATCCATTTCCTTTTTCAGCCAATTCACATATTCAGGAAGTTCATCAAAATGAGATTGTTTGTAAGCTAGAGCACAATGTCCGTTTCGTTCCCAATCACAATCAATCTGATTTTCCTGAATGATCGTTTCAAGGAGATCTATTGCATCCACCGATGATTCCCAAAATTCCCGGGCATAATCTATCCCATAGATTTTTTTTATTTTGAAAATATCCTGTTTAAGCCCCGGTGTTGCCATACCACCATTTCGAGAGCTTGCACCCCAACCGATGGTGTGTTGGTCCATCACTGCTACGGACCTGCCTGCCTTAGCCAAAACGCTGGCACAGTTAAGTCCTGTATATCCACTTCCTACGATGGCGACATCAACTTGGCTTGGCAACTCATTTGCCACCGAGAGATCATTGGGTCTGGGGAATTGGTCCGACCAAAAATTGTCAGTTTTCATTATTATATTTTTAACAATTTAAGCAATGGCTTCTTTTACGGAATCTTCAAATTTGTTCAACGTTTCGTCAATGATCTCGTTCGTGTGTGCATCACAAATGAACCAGGGTTCCCGGGCATCATCTTCCATCCAGACACCTCGATTATACATGTTGGTACAAATAGTCTCATACATATCATCATCATGATGCACTAAATCTCTGACTTCCTTTACTTTCTTTTCCGTTATTAAGAAGCCCTGAAGATTTGGGTGACCCGACATTTGGTGAGGTAATTCTGCATCTGTGAGAACTTTATCTAAGCCATTTTTTAATCTCATTCCACGTTTTGTAAGATTTTCTAAAATAGGTGATTCATCTAAAATCGTTAGTACAGCTTTAGCTGCAGCCATGCTAACTGTATTGGCACCAAAGGTTCCTGCATGGGTTACACTTCCGCCCCCAAGGACATCCATCACTTCAGCAGAACCACCAAAAGCTGCTACAGGAAATCCATTCCCCAGACTCTTTGCATAAGTGGAAATATGGGGTATAACACTATAGGTCTCTCTCGCACCACCGTTGGACAACCTGAATCCTGTTTTTACTTCATCAAAAATCAGGACCATATTATAATCATCACACAATTTTTTTAAATGGGCCAAATATCCTTCCAGCGGTTCAATTCCTGCTATATTGCCGAGACATGGTTCTACCATGATTGCGGCTATTTCGCCATGGTGATCTTTGACGCATCTTTCAACTACATCAAAATCATTAAAGGGCAGACAATAAACATAGTCCCGGATTTTATCCGGAATTCCGGAACCAACTTGTACAGGGACTGGAGATCTCCGGGCACCCATGGCACTAATTGGTGAAGATGCTGTACTGAATAAAACGTAATCGTGAGCACCATGGTATTGCCCTTCAAATTTGATGAATTTTTCTTTATTCGTATAGCCCCGAGCAGTTCTAAGTGCGTGCATAGTTGCCTCTGTTCCGGTATTTGTGAAACGTAATTTTTCCATGCCCGGCACCATTTTTTTCACTAATTCAGCAGTTTCAACTTCCAGGGATGTTGTTGCTGCAAAGGTGGTTCCATTTTGGATTGCTTCTGCGACAGCACTGTTGACCCGATCATCGGCGTGGCCCAAAATAATGGGGCCCCATCCTAATCGGTAATCAATGAATTCATTATTATCGGCATCCCAAACGCTGGCGCCTTTCCCTTTTACAATGACAGGGGTTTCATTATCACCAAGGTAACGAAAATTTGAACTGACACCTTTGACCAATACATTTAAAGCACGATCAAAGATCGGCTGCGATTTTTCTCTTGAGTAACTCATATGCACTCCATGTTAATATTTGAATTTGTTAAGATATTTTTATGCCCCATAAAACGTAATTGAATTAAATATGGGGAAAGGTTGCGGGCTATTCCGCATGTGGGCAGTATTTAAAGTGGGGGGTTCCAGGGGATAGACGATTCTAGCCTGCAGGCCATCTCGGAATGGGGAGCCAAAGAATCGTAATACCAAAGGTTTGTCAGTGGATTTTCAATCATATATCATCCAAAATATAGAGAGGAATATAAATATTATTTTACAGATGTAGCAACCGGGATGAATCTATTAAGTTTTTACGTAGAGATAGGTAAATGCATAATTTGGTGTTAGAATAAATTCAACACTAAACATATCCAAAAGAATTAGGTTACATTTCCTGCCAAGAAATATGTTTAGAAGACCCAAAAAATCAAAAATGCGGTTTTGGACAACCGTATCCGCTATGTTTGTCATTTATTGTGGTGGACCTTATGGCATTGAAGAAGTGGTTGCTCAATCCGGTCCCACACTTGCCATTTTCGGATTGCTATTCATGGCTGTGTTTTGGGGAATTCCCAGTGTCCTGCAAAATAGTGAACTCATTAGCGCCATGCCTATGGAGGGTGGCATTTACCAATGGTATAAAGAAAGTTGGGGTCGCTATTGGGGATTCCAACTGGGTTGGCTAGAATGGCTCTCCTGGATGTTTGATGCAGCGCTTTATCCCACACTTTTGGCAGAATACTTTGTCATTTTCATGTGGCCGGATGCACCGTTTATTGTAGTGTGGGGTATTACTCTTTCTGTGATCTGGCTTTCGGTTATTTTGAATATCCGTGGTTTAGATCTGGTTGGTCCCCTGTTCAATGTACTTTACTGGATCCAGATTATACCTGTGATTATTTTTATTTACATTGGCATTGGCATGATCGATCTTTCCACTTATTCATCCTTGCATTTACCCC
>CAJWPW010000020.1 GCA_913045415.1 uncultured Fidelibacterota bacterium
GCTCCAGTGGAGGAAGATAGCAAAACAGAAGATGAAACTTCAACTGATGAATCTGCTGAAGAAACATCTGCAGAGGTTACGACCGAAGAATCATCTGAAGTTGAACCTATAGAAGATGCGCCAACTGAAGAAGTTGAAGAAGCACCTGCTGAAGAAGAATCAACTGAAGAAAGTGCAGATGAGCCTGAAGTAGTAGAAGAAACGAGTGAAGAAATGGCACCTGAAGAGAAATCCTCAGACGAAGACGAATCTACCGAAACTTCTAGTGATGAGACTACAGTGGATGAAGAAAGCAAAACAGAAGATGAAACTTCCGCTGATGAATCTGCTGAAGAAACACATGAAGAAGAGTCAGTAGATGATTCAAGTGATGAAGCTCCGGTAGCTGAATCTGCTGATGAAACATCCGATGAAGACCAAGATCAAAAGGCTACTTCAGAAGAAAAATAAGAAATTCCCATAATTATTAATCATTAACAATACGGAGGACACTATGTTAGAGTTCATTGAACAGGCGATAAAACTGCTGGTTGATAAACCAGATGAGGTTAATATTGAGGTGGTTGAAACTGAACAGCGGCTCATTTACGAATTAACCGTTGGCGATGGTGATTATGGAAAAGTGATAGGTAAGGGCGGGCGTAATATATCCGCACTTCGAACACTGGTTTTTGCGATCAATGCCAAGGAAGGTGGTAAAAGAGCTCGATTGGATGTGATTGACTAGATGAAAAACCTTGTCCACCCCATTGCAACCATAACTACAACTTCCGGACTTACTGGAGATGTACGGTTACGACCTTTATCCCGATATTTCGATGACTATATCCAAGACAAAAAACTCATGTTGGGATTTTCACCTGATACTTCTGAAGATCTTCGTCTTGAGATTGTGACAGGAATGGGAAAAAAGAGACGGTTTAAATTCGAAGGTGTTGATACGGTCTCCGATGCAGAGAAAATTGTGGGTCAAACCATTTTTATCGAAGCATCGAGAGAAGACCAAATTAACATGATCGGAAAAGATTTGTTGGGATATGAGGTCTTTGCAGAATCGGGGGATCTTGTTGGCATCCTGAAAGATGTAATGTGGCTACCCCACAGTGATGTTTATGTGATCACAAATGGAGGAAAGGAATTTTTAATTCCTGTGATCCCGGAAGTGGTTAAAGGTATTAATCATGAACAAGGTGTAATTGTGATCTCTCCTATGGAAGGTTTACTGGATTGATCCAAATTTCTGTCATAACGCCGGTTCCGGATGTTATTGACACCCTGATCCAGAACAGTATTCTTCGGAAAGCTGTGGAGAAAAATGTGGTTGAATTCCATATTGTAAATCTCCGAGATTTTGGGAAAGGGAGTTATCGGCAGATTGATGATACACCTTTTGGCGGTGGAAGTGGAATGGTTTTAATGGCAGAGCCACTTTTTAAGGCGATAGATCATGCCATGGATTTGGTTGGTGGGCCTGATAATGTGCGGGTAATTTATCCGTCGCCCCAGGGAAAAACCTGGAATCAGGATATAGCTGAAGAAACCAGCCAACAAGAAAAGCTTATTGTTATTTGTGGACATTACAAGGGAATAGATGAACGTGTCATGGAAAAATATGTGACGCATGAGTATTCTCTGGGTGATTTTGTCATGACCGGTGGTGAGATTCCTGCCATGGTGATGTTGGACAGTACAGTCCGGCTCATCCCAGGAACGCTCAATAATCTGGATTCGGCATTAACGGATTCTTTTTCGCAGGATCTGTTAGACCATCCACATTATACCCATCCACGTGAGATCGATGGAATGGAAGTTCCGGAGGTATTATTGGGCGGTTATCATGCAAAAATTGAAGCTTGGAGGCAGGAACAAAAAGAGAAACGGACTCAAGAAAAGAAACCGGATCTCTGGAAAAAATTTGAAAAATTGAAAGAATCGGAGATAAATCATGCATAAAGTAGTAGAAGCAACAAAAGAATTTTTGAAATCGGATATTCCTGACTTTAGGCCAGGAGATACGGTTGCAGTTGACGTACGTGTCCGTGAAGGGAGTAAAGAACGGGTTCAGCGCTATGAAGGTGTTGTGATTGCACGCCATGGCGGAACAAGCCTAGATGCAACATTCACAGTACGGAAAGTGGCGAATGGATTTGGGGTTGAAAGGATCTTCCCGCTCCATTCACCCATGCTTGCTTCCATTGATGTGAAGCGTCGTGGAAAAGTTCGTCGAGCAAAACTGAACTATTTGAAAAATATCATAGGCTCAAAAGCAGCCCGTATCGAAGAAAAACGGTAGTTATTTTTTTAAAACAATTGAAGCCCCTCCGGAAGCGAATGTTTGCGGCAGGGGCTTTTTGCTATGAATAAAGAGAATAAAATAGTCATGGGTGTTACAGCCTTTTCTCACTTGGCTGTACATGCGCAAATGATGGTCTTTCCAACATTGATGCTTTTATTTCACCATGAATTTGATTTAGGGTTGGATACATTGGGCATAATGGCTTCGGCGGGTGCATTTATGTTTGGTGCAGGGGCTATTCCAGCAGGAATTCTGGAAGCAAAACTGGGAGGAAGAGTCTTGCTATTGATTTATCAGGTTGGATCAATAATTGGTGGATTGGGTCTGATCCTTGCAAAGACCCCAGTTCAAATGACAATTGGATTAGGTATTTTAGGGTTAGCATCCAGTATTTACCATCCGGCAGGACTCACTATACTTTCCCGTCGTTTGAAGAATTTAAGCAAAGGTATGGCAATCCATGGTGTGGCCGGATCCTTAGGATTGGCTCTAGGCCCTTTATTTGCTGGAGTAGCAGCTGAATTTGGGAGTTGGCGGGTATCTTATCTGATTTGGATCATTTTACAGGGTATTCTGGTTTTTGTGACTTTTTTCATGATTAAAAGACGTAATAAACCTATTGAGAATGAAACAAAAAAGGAAATATTTGAAATAAAAGATAAGCGATCAATTGTCCTCTATTATGTTATGTCGACGGCTTTGGGCTTCTCTTTTGGCGGATTCACCACCTATATGCCCTCATTATTTGGATCCCAAACCACGGGTATTTTTGCGTTTTTGCCTGAAACGTTGAAAGCAGGATTTTTCACAACATTGGTGTTTACGTCAGGTATTTTAGGACAAACCATTGGTGGATACGTTGGAGATCGATATAGCAGATCTTTCCTTTTATTTTGGATCGTTATTTTAAATATGCCTTTTTTATTGTTAATGGGATTCACCAGTGGATGGAGTTTGCTCATTTCCAGTATTTTGTTAGGGATAGTACATTTCTTAAATCAACCCGTCGCGAATGCATTGTTAGCGGAATTGACTCCCAGTTCACATCGTGGGATAGGATACGGTATTTCATTCTTTTTGAGTTTCGGGATTGGCGGTATTGCACCGGCTGTTTGTGGATGGATTACCAATCAATATTCGATTGAAATGGTATTCCCCTTTATGGCGATTAGTTTAATTCCTGCTGTTATTGCCGGATGGTTCTTAATGAAGCGAAAAAATCAAACTCCTTGAACTGAAGGCTGATTCGTTAGAACTTCTTGCCCCTTATTATGAAAACCACCCTGAAAGACTGCCCATCCGTACATCAAGTATTACTTGAACTGAATGGAAATATATTACTTCATCAAGATTATATAAAATATATTATAAATTCAGAATTAACAAAGATTAGGGCAAATATTAGGAAAGGGAAATTATCCAAAACTAAGGGGGAGTTATTAAGCCATATTGCATCCCAAGTATTATTACAATCTGCTCCCAAACTGGTCAATATAATTAATGGTACTGGGATTGTACTCCATACTGGATTTGGCCGAGCACCTTTTCGCGGTAAACAATTAAAAGATTTGGCGGATCGCTTGGATGGTTATGCCAATCTTGAATTTGATCTAGAATCCGGCAATCGCGGTGATCGGCAAACTTTGATCCATGAGCAATTGAGTTCAATGTGTGGTGCAGAAGCTGGTATGGTGGTGAACAATAATGCCGCTGCTGTATTCCTAGCTTTGAACGAAATGGCAGAGGGTGGAGAAGTAATCTGTTCCCGTGGACAAATGGTGGAAATAGGTGGCTCTTTCAGGATTCCTGATATAATTGAAAAAAGTGGTGCAATCCTGAAAGAAGTAGGAACCACGAATCGTACCCATTTAAAAGATTACGAAAAAGCCATTTCCAATAAAACGAAATTGATCCTATGGGTTCATACCAGCAATTATGTAGTAAAAGGGTTTACCAAAGAGGTCTCTTTGTCTGATCTAGTCAATTTTGGTAAGAAACATAAGATACCCGTCATGGCGGATCTTGGAAGCGGTGCTCTGCTTGATATGAATCTGTTGGGTCTGGCGGACGAAATTCCAGTAAAATCCATTGTAAATAGCGGGCCAGATATTATCTCATTCTCAGGAGATAAACTCCTAGGTGGACCGCAATCCGGTCTCATGGTGGGCCGCAAGAAATGGGTCAATGCCTGTAAGAAAAATCCATTATATCGTGTTTTAAGATGTGATAAGGTAACCATCGGACTTTTAGAAGAAACGTTGCGGTCTTATCGATCCCAATCATTCTCGAAAGATAATCTCTCTCTCACCATGCTAACCACATCGCGAAAGGTATTAAAAACCCGTGGAAAAAAGGTTTTGGATTCGTTGCAGAAAAAAACAATTAAAGATTTGGGAATTTCACTGATGGACTCTGAAGTAGAAGCGGGGAGTGGTTCTTTACCGGATGATAAGATTGAAAGTGCATCCTTAAGTTTCTCACCCAAAAATGGGAAGGTCAAAGATCTTGCCAAGGCATTTCGTTGTGGATCTATCCCTGTTGTTGGATATATCCAAAAAAATACATTTTATATTGATCTGAAAGCTGTTTTGCCCAATCAAATAAAACGGCTCTCAACTTCGATTCAGGAGATTTAGCCATGGCACAGGTTGTGTTGGGGACGGCCGGTCATATAGACCATGGTAAAACTTCTCTGGTTAAAGCTTTAACCGGGACCAATACCGACAGACTTGCCGAAGAAAAAAAACGGGGAATGACCATTGATCTTGGTTTTGCATATCTTACTGAAAATATCACTATTATTGATGTTCCCGGCCACGAAAAATTTATCCGAAATATGGCTGCTGGTGCCGCAAATATCCATTTTGGGTTGTTGGTGATTGCTGCTGATGATGGTGTGATGCCACAAACCCGTGAGCACCTGAATATCCTCACACTTCTTGGCGTGAATAAAGGAATTGTTGCCCTGACCAAAACTGATCTGGTGAATGATAGTGAATGGCTGGATCTGGTTGAATTGGATATTTCTGAATTATTGGATGACATTGGTTTTGATTCTATCTCTATTCACCGAATTAATAATTTAAATGGAGATGGGGTTGAAGGTCTGAAATCTGATATTTTATCCTTGGCTGAAAATTATCAATCAAGGTCTTCTTCTTTGCAATTTCGACTAAATGTGGATCGCGTTTTTTCAAAAACTGGATTTGGTACAGTTGTAACCGGTACGGTCCAGAATGGTTCTGCCCAGAATGGAGATGATATTGAGATTCTACCATCAGGTATTAAGACTAAAATTCGTGGTATCCAAACCCATGGCGGTGCAACCGAAACCGTTTTAACAGGAGATCGTGCTGCGCTGAACCTTGCCCATGTAAAATCGTCAGATCTAACCCGTGGGACCGTTCTTGCTACCCCAGATTGTTTGCAGTTATCCAACCGAATCCTTGCGAATATTTCTATGACGAATTCAACAGATTGGATTATTAAGAATAAACAGCGGTTACGTTTCCATATGGGAACGTCGGAGATCCTTGGGCGAGTTTCTGGGAAAAAATTAGAAAAAGGTCAATCCGGGAATGTTATCATTGATCTTGAATCGCCTGTTGCTGTAGCTATGGATGACCGGTTTGTAGTTCGATCTTATTCTCCCATGGATACGATTGCAGGAGGATTGGTGATAGATCCTAAACCACTTGGAAAATGGTCAGTATTGCGGCATCGCACCGATAGTCTTCCCATCGATCCGAAGGAACGGTTTGGTTATTTGATCGATGAAGATTGGAAAACACCCAAATCGAGAGAAAAATGGCAGATGTTATTTTTTATTTCTAAAGAAATTTTACAAAGTTGGATGGTTGAAATACATGTAATCGAATCCAAGAGTGGAATTCTATACTCTGAGTCCGGATTGGAAAAGGGAAAGAAAGATTTAAAATCCTATTTTGATGATACTTATGAAAAGAATCCATTCCGATCTGTCCTGAGCTCCGATGGAATATTAAACCAACTTAAATGGTCGGAAGACTGGTTTGAGATTGTCACGAAAATCCTATTAGAAAATGGCGTTATTTCAGAAGAAAAAGGTGGTTTCTCTCTTGCAGGTTATAAGCCTGAGTTTTCTCAAAAGGATTTGGAAGAATTGGGGAAAATTGAATCCATCTTAACTCAATCCGGATTTGAGCCGATTCTACTCAAAGAGATCACAGAAGCGTCCGGATTCAAGCCCAAACGGGTGGGGGATCTGATTCACTTGTTATTTGCCCAGGGAAAGGTGGAAAATCTCGGAAATAACTTTTGGCTAAACCGTTTCAATCTTGATAATGTTATTCATGATATTCATGAATTTTTCAAGTCGAAGGAGCAATTGGCTGTGGCGGATTTTAAAGAAATAACAGGACTCTCACGTAAAACGGCGATTCCGCTGTTGGAATATCTCGATAAGAAACATTTTACTATTCGACATGAAAATGTGCGCTTGAAAGGAAATTCTTTGAATGGGTAAGGATGTCATCGCACAAACACCGGTCATGAAGCAATTTCTGGAAGTGAAATCGCAATATGAAGATACGCTGGTGTTATTCAGGATGGGTGATTTCTACGAGACTTTTCTGGAAGATGCGGAAATTACTGCCAAGGTTCTTGGAATTGTTTTGACCAAACGGGCTAATGGAAAAGCATCCAATGTGGCATTGGCCGGTTTTCCGTATCATTCCTTAGATAATTATCTTCCAAAATTGGTGAAGGCGGGGCATCGTGTGGCCATTTGCGAACAAGTAGAGGACCCGAAATTAGCCAAGGGGATCGTGAAACGGGAAGTGATTGAAGTTGTAACACCCGGGACACTTATAAGCGACCAGGCATTGAGTAAAAAATCCAACCGTTATATTGGTTCTGTAACCTTTCAAAAGAATTTTGCCGGATTTGCTTTCCTGGATCCATCAACAGGAGAATTCCATATTGGTGAATGTCCTGTGGACCAATTAAAAGATAATTTGTTAAAATTCTCTCCCAGTGAAATGATCTTGGATGAAAGTGTGGTTTATTCTACCACAGAATGGTACCGTGAATTTCGTCCATTTATTACGCAGATCGAAAATTGGATCTTTGATCAGGATTCATCATACAGAGCACTGACCCAACATTTTAATCTTAAATCCTTAAAAGGATTCGGGTGTGATGAATTGAAATTAGCTATCTCAGCAGGGGGTGCTTTGTTGCATCACATTAAATCCAATTTGAGTTCCGCTCTGGATCATGTATCTAAAATAGTCCCAGTTTTTAACGAAGGTTTTATGGGGTTAGATGGATTTACAATTCGGAATTTGGAAGTTTTCCAAAGTTTGTCCACACAAGGGACGCATGGAACATTGGTGGATTGTATCGATGAAACCCAAACTGCTGGTGGAGGCAGACTTTTCCGACGATGGCTCCATTATCCACTGACTGATATTAAAAGAATCAATGCAAGGTTGGATGTGGTTGATGCTTTTTCCAAAAATGTTAGACTCATGAAATCAATACGAGAATCGTTAGGCAAAACAGCTGATTTGGAGCGTATTCTTGGAAAAGTGAACCATGGGAAAGCGTCGCCCCG
The DNA here is from genome assembly GCA_913045415.1 of uncultured Fidelibacterota bacterium. Next base: position 7,893 of record CAJWPW010000020.1, read on the forward strand.
AGATGTGATAGGGATCGCACTTACTTTGCAGAAAATTCCCGATTGGCAAAAAGAATTAATATCAGCAGACGATCAAAACCTGGAATCACTGGCAAAATCGTTTATTGATACAAACTCGATCACTGAAAAGATCTTATCCCTGATTAATCAAGATACACCGATACAGGTCAAAATGGGGAATATAATTTGTAAAGGTGTGGATAGTGATCTTGATGAGTTACGAACTTTGCTTCATTCCGGGAAAGAATGGATAGACAATTTTCAGAGTTCATTACGAGAAGAATTGGACATTCCAAAGCTAAAGGTGGGATTTAACAGGGTTTTTGGTTATTACATCGAAGTAACCAAAGTCCATCAGGATAAAGTCCCAGAAACATTCATTAGGAAACAAACTCTCGTTAATTCCGAACGATATATCACCGAAGAATTAAAAGAGTATGAAGATAAAATTCTCAATGCAGAAGAAAAAATATTCACGATAGAATCCAAGATTTTCTCTGAATTGTGCCAATTCTTATTGTGCGCCATTTCTGATATCCACACCAATGCAAAAGCTATCAATCGGATGGATCTTTTGGTTGGATTTTCTGCAACTTCATTGAGTCAGAATTTTGTTCGCCCGGAATTGACAAATAATCCGGAATTGGAGATAAACCAAGGTCGACATCCTGTCGTTGAACAATTGCTGCCATCCACCGAAAAATTTATCCCCAACGATCTTTCTATGGATTCTACGATCAACCAGATCCACTTAATTACGGGACCCAATATGGCAGGAAAATCGACTTATTTAAGACAAGTGGGACTCATTGTATTAATGGCTCAGATTGGTAGTTTTGTCCCGGCTAAGTCAGCGAAAATCGGAATAACAGATAAATTGTTTACTCGAGTGGGCGCCAGTGATAATCTTGCTGGTGGCGAAAGTACCTTTTTGGTGGAAATGAACGAGGCCGCCAATATTTTGAATAATGCTACGAATAGGAGTTTGATCCTGCTAGATGAGATTGGTCGAGGGACAGCCACATTTGATGGCCTTTCTCTGGCGTGGGCTATAACAGAATTCCTCCACAACACAGAAGGTGTGTTAGCTCGTACTTTATTTGCAACCCATTACCACGAATTAACAGATCTGGAATCACTTTTGGAACGGGTTGAGAATCACCATGTGGAAGTGAAAGAATTTGGAGATAAAATAGTATTTCTTCGCTCTATAGCAAAAGGGTCAGTTGATAAAAGTTATGGGATTCATGTGGCACAAATGGCAGGATTACCAAAATCAGTGATTCATCGTGCAACGGAGATACTGAACCATCATATTCAGCAATCTGTGGAAAAAGGTGGAACTTCTACGCCGCCAGAACCGTCCAATCAGATAACACTGTTCCAGGAACAAGAATTAAAATTGCGCAAAAAACTGAATGAATTGGATGTGAATTCAATGACGCCCCTGGAAGCACTTAAAACTTTAGATGAGATCAAAAAAGAACATGGGTTGTAGGAAATGCCGCAAAGTCGCAAAGACTCAAAGCCTTATTCGAGACTTCGTATCTAAATGGCAAATCTCATTATTTTCTTACTTTTTTATTGTGAGCATTGGGTTTTCCAATGGTTTTTTGGTGAATTATGGTTGGGAACTCTTTGAGCATGTAACCGATGCCCGAACTGCATCCTTAGGGAAAGCGACCACCGCTTATAATTTTGGTTCGCCTACATCATCATTAATAAATCCTATATTTTCGCTAATGCCAACCTCAAATGTCAATGTGACTCATCAATCCCGGTTTTCCGGGATCTTGAATAATGATCTAGTAGGATTTCAGTTTCAAAGAAAAGGAAAGCCTGTTCAAGTCAATATGTTATATGAAGGTATCGGTCAAATCCCGGATACACGAAATATGCTTTTGGATTGGGGGAATGATGGGCAATTTGGGACCAACGATCCGGGTGAGGGGAATGGGATTTTGGATGAAGGTGAACGCTTGGATGCAGACCAACTTCGATTTTTCAGTCAACATCAGATAGGTATCCATGCTGCATTTAATCATTCGTTTAGAGAGTTGCCCATAGGTATTGGCATAAAAGTTTTATCCTATTCACTGGATAATCATTTTGCTTTGGGTGTTGGGTTGGAACTTGGAATCGTAAAAAAGTTCAATGAAACAAATATTGGCATTGTTGCTCGGAATCTTCCAGCTTCCGGACTTATTTGGGATAATGGAACTGTGGAGGGGACAACACCAACCGTTTCTGTTGGAATCCACCAACCGTTGAAATTGGCAAAGGTTCCTGTGACTCTTCATTCTATGTTCAACTTGGATATTTCTACATCCAATCGTCATTTGGATTCACAATTGGGATTTGGTTCCTT
>CAJWPW010000021.1 GCA_913045415.1 uncultured Fidelibacterota bacterium
TTTTCTGCTCTGAATCCTAAAAGAGGTATGGACCAAATTGTATCTAAAACAATAATAATCCCCATGATGGAGATAAAAGATGGTTCATTAACACCAAGAATAATTGGTGAGATCAGATTACGAAGTCCATGCCATACCAAAAAGAAGGGAATTCCAGTTAAGAAAAGCGATGCAATAACATTAGTAAAAATGGCGTTTCTTTCGCTATCACTTGCGGGGACATAAAACTTCAAGAATGCTGCACCAAGGCCATACCGCATTATTACATTCATAAAGGAAAGGAATGTGTAAAAGAGAGCTACAACACCATATTCACTCGCTGTAAAGACATTTGTATAAAGGGGTAGTAAAAGAAATGTCACCAAGCGAGCTAAAATGTGCCCGATGCCATAAACCAAAGACTGTTTCCCAAGAGATTTTATTGACACAAGATTAGCTCAGTTTTAATTCTATGGTGTCCCGAAAAATGCCACTGGCACCAAAATTTTCTTTGAAACGTCCCAAGCCCATATTGGGTTCTTCACTCACAGTGAATGTACCAAAATCGTATATTCTAAAGCCTTGTTGGATCGCCCAATCAAAAATGGAATAGAATAAAAGGTTTACCGCACGGAATTCTTGGTAAGCTTCATCGTGGCTGATATAAAATGCAAGCACAACATGATCATTCACCACAAAATTCACCACACCAGCCACCATCACATCCTTTACAAAAGCAGCAAATAGATTTACCCTGTCTGGAAACAGGGCATGGATATTCTTCAATTCTGCCAATGTATGGGTTGGGGATACGCCGTGACGAATATTCAGGTTTTGTTCCAAAATATGATAGAATGAATCAAAATCATTAGACTGGCAAACATTAACACCCTTTTCCTGAGCGTTTCGCACAGCCCGGAGATGAGAAGACTTGAATTTTGCAAGATTCTTATCCAAACTGTCTTCAAGAAAAAGAATACTTGTCACATCTCTTTTTGAATAGGTGAATCCTTGTTTGAAAAATGAAAAATCCATGTAATTGGATAGTCGTCGCTGGTAAAGCGTTGGGGGTAAAGTAATGCGAATCCCAGAAAAATTATTTTCTTTTACATAAGTGACCAATGCTTCTGACATAGACATGGCATCTGCAATCGAAAGATTTTCTGGAACAACAAATGATCCAACAGTCGAACCAGGATGGGAGACCAAAATTCTTTTACCATCCACAATTAATTCTGCAGCGGGGAGCACTGAAAACAAGTTTTGCTTCTTTTCAATCAAAATGCTATGATCCTGAAAACGATCTTTAGGATGATAGTTTAGGAACTTTCGCAAATGAAATAGCGTCCCATTGTTACCTGATGAAACAAATTGATCCCAACGGGATTCATTTTGATTAATATATCGATGGAGTGTGAACATTGAACCAGTTTAATGGATAAATTTGCGGGTTGTTCCGTGCGAATAAAATTGAGTTATATCTATTGAATGGTGTTTGCCGTCAATTCTAATTTGGTTACTTAATTTACAGGAGTTATTGTTGAATTCTGCTATTGAAAAAATACATGCCAGAGAAATACTGGATTCTAGAGGAAATCCCACTGTTGAAGTTGATATCATTTTAAAAAATGGGACCATGGGCCGGGCAGCGGTACCGTCCGGAGCATCCACAGGCGACCATGAAGCCATCGAACTCCGAGATAAAGATAACACTCGGTTTTTAGGGAAAGGTGTTCGATCGGCTGTTAATCATATTAACACAACTATCGCCGATGCGCTCAAAGGGATGGATGTGACAAAACAGGTTGAGATCGACCAACTAATGATCAATCTGGATGGTACGCATAATAAATCGAATTTTGGGGCCAATGCGCTTTTGGGGGTATCTATGGCGGCTGCCCATACGGGAGCAAAAGCAACCGGGAAACCGCTTTACCAATATTTAGGTGGTGATTCTGCCAAGATCCTTCCAGTGCCCATGATGAATATTATCAACGGGGGTAGCCATGCAGATAACACAGTAGATATACAGGAATTCATGGTTTTTCCGTTTGGTGCTACTACATTTTCTGAAGCGCTAAGAATGGGAACGGAAATATTTCATCATCTGAAGTCTGTTTTAAAATCAAAAGGCATGAATACGGCTGTAGGCGATGAGGGTGGGTTTGCGCCTAATCTTTCATCCAACGAGGAAGCGGTGGAGGTGATCTTAGAAGCCATTGAAAAAGCGGGATATAAAGCGGGACAGGATATTTACATCGCATTGGATGTTGCCGCTAGTGAAATTTATGATAATGGAAAATATAACCTGGATTCGGAAGGACGTTCACTATCTTCCGACGAAATGGTGGATTACCTTGGTTCCCTTATAAAAAAATATCCGATTGTTTCTATTGAAGACGGACTACATGAAGATGACTGGGATGGATGGAATCATATGACTGCCGAATTGGGCTCCTCGATCCAAATAGTGGGCGATGACTTAACAGTAACAAATATAACAAGGTTGCAGCGAGCCATTGATGAAAACAGTATGAATTCAATTCTCATTAAATTAAACCAGATTGGCACAGTGACGGAAACTATTCAGGCCGTGGAATTGGCTAGAAATGCCGGTTTTGGTGCCGTGATCTCTCATCGTTCCGGCGAAACAGAAGACACCACCATTGCGGATCTTTCTGTAGCCATGGGCATGGGACAGATCAAAACCGGATCTGCTTCCCGGACAGACCGAATCTGTAAATATAATCAGTTATTAAGAATTGAAGAAGAATTGGGCTCTGATGCAACATTGGCAGATATTGGAGTTCTTGGTAAATCAAAATGACCGAATATGAAAAAATGGCGCGCCGTTCCCGTCCCAGAGCTGCACGTCAGCAAATGGCCGAAACACAGCGTCAGTTTGTTCGAGGTGTTTTATTTCTGATTGGTGTTTCACTTTTAATCATTTTCATTTTTGGTGATCATGGGCTCTTCCAACTTTACAAACTCAAACGAGAAAGAAAACAGATCCAAATACATATTACCCAACTTCGAGAAAACAGGGAAAAATTTATCGCTGAAAAAAACAGGCTTGAAAATGATTTAGACTATATTGAAAAGTTGGCTAGGGAACGTTTCAAGATGGCCAAGACTGGGGAAAAGGTTTTTAAGGTCATCCCTAAATAATGGCAACCTTATCTGTACTCTATTTCTTTGATGTCAAAGAAGACCAGGAGCAAGTTTTTATTGAAAACTGGACCAAGCTTACAGCACTTATTTATGAGTATCAAGGTAGTTTGGGGTCGCGATTGCACAAAACCGAAGACGGTCGTTATTACGGATATGCCATGTGGCCGAACAAAGAACTTTGGGAGCAAGACTGGAGCAATATGCCACACGAGGCCAAGAAATACAGCGATGCGATGAGCGGCGCCTGCGCTAGTATCAAGACGTTGGAGACGATGAACGTCTTGGTGGATTTAATTCGAGAAGAGACTCATAAGCCTTAGCTTTTCCCTTGATGAGAGTAGCAGTTATAGGTGGTGGAGCAGGCGGGGGGTCGGCGCTATCAGCCAAAGAAAATTACCCGGAAGCCAAGGTTGTCATCTTCGAAAAATCGAAATAAGAACTAAATATTAATTTCTATTTCAGATTGTACCTTTTGTTTCAAAAAGGCATCTAGATAAATTTCAACCCGACGATTAATTGCCCGCGCTTTATTCTTTTCAGCATAATTTGAAATTGATTTCACATCAATAATTGGCCGGAATTCTCCATACCCCATAGCAGAAAAATATTTCTCCGGCAAGGCTGCATATTTATTCATGAGCCGAACGATGTTGAGTGACCTGGAAGCAGATAATTCCCAATTACTTGGATAATCAGCATTGGGCGGTAATTTTTCATCATCTGTGTGTCCTTCGCATCGTACCTCCACATCCAATTGCTGTCCCTTTTTATCAATTAAATCCAGCAAGTTGGCATAATCTTTATCATCAAAGAGATTTATCACTTCCGATTCTCGGATAATCTTCCCAATTCGATGGATCACAGGATAATATTCTGGCTCCACATCAGCTGAAGTGGATTTAAATAAATTTCCTCGAATGGTTATCTTGATTCCTTTTGTGACTCGCTCTACTGAAGTTGTCTCGGAACTCAGGCTCTGTTCCATTTCTTCATAAGTTTCATCTAACAGTTTATTTATAACGTCATCAATATATTTTTCCGCATCATTCAAAATCACAAGTAATAAAACAAAAAAGGTGAGGAGCAGAGTTACTAAATCGGCGAAAGTAAGTGCCCACGCCGTAGATTTTGCGCGACGTTCATCTAGGGAAGACTGTTTTGATGTGATGGTCGTCAAAGATTAATCTTTAGATGGACGCAAAGAATTAGGAACAAACGTCATTAACTTCTCTTTGATAAGGAGAGGGTGTTCTCGAGCATGAATTGAAATTATACCTTCTACTACAATATTTTTCAGCATCAATTCATTTTCGGATATCCGTTTAAGTTTTCCCCCAATGGGAAGAAAAATCATATTAGCCATAAATACACCATAAAATGTTGTAATAAGTGCGAGTCCCATTCCCGAAAGAAGTTGAGCAAATTTTTCAGATACGTCATAAGAAGCGCTTACTTCTTCGCCACTACCAGCAAAATTATTCATCATGACAATAAGACCCAAAACGGTTCCCAGCATTCCGAATGCTGGCGCATAAGAGCCCATGTATAAAAATAATTCCTGACCGGCAATATGCCGACTGGCAATATTATTCATTTCAAGATTTAGAAAGGTTCGAAGCCGGGATGATTCCCGTTCATTGATTGCCAATTCAATGCCATTTTTAAAAAAGCCTTCCCGCATATTCGGCAAATCTGCTTCAAGAGATAATAACCCGTCCTTCCGTGCCTTTTGCGCTTTTTCCACGATCTCGTTAATGATGCCTACATAATCGTAGACTTCCCCTTTAAAAACATTTTTCAGGATATTGAATATATTCTTAACCGCTTTCAGAGGGAGATTCACCATGGTTGCTGCAAGTGTTCCACCCACTACAATAAGAATGGAATTGAAACTAAAGAACCAAAATAGTTTACCACCGCTTTGCAAAATGCCAATGACGATAATAGTGATGCCCGCGAGTAAACCAATCAAGGTTCCAAGGTCTGTTGTACTTTTATTACTATTCATATTTTATTAATTTAAGAATAATTGTGTCTCGGTAAAGTTAAGACTTTACCCATGAAGTGAATCAATCTTTTTTCTTAGTGCGAGAAAGGGACTGGCTCCCTTTATACAATCTATCGTGTTCTTCCTCGGTTAGGCTATCAAATCCTTCACGATTGATCTTGTCCAAGATGCGGTCAATTTCCCGTTCAATTTCTTGGTGTTGGGATACCTTCTTTTCTTCATGTTTAATTTTGTATTCCAAGGTTCTCTTGCGAATGGTAAACCAAAGATCATTAAACCGTACGGGGCGCTTCAGCATCAAATATCCAATCACCATGCCAGAGAGATGGGTAAGATGGCTGATCTGGGATATATTATCAAAAGATGACATAAATGCTATAACGCCGATCCCAATTACAAACCAAAGTGATTTGATTGGAATAATGCCGTAAAGATAAACTGTGCGATTTGGATAGGTGAGTCCATAGGCTAGAAGGACACCATATACGGCCCCGCTTGCACCCACGATAGGGGTCATGGAGTTGAGTCCAAAAATAATGGTCACAAGTCCGGCACCAACACCGGTGACGAAATAAAATTTCAGGAAATGCTCTTTGCCCCAGAGTCGTTCCAATTCACTGCCGAACATCCATAGGACAAACATATTTATCAGTACATGCCAAATACTCCCATGGAAAAATAAATATGTGAAGGGTTGCCAAAGCATAAATTCTGACCAAACCAGTTTTGGCACAAGTCCAAATAGAGGAAAGAACATGCCTTCTGTCCTGGCGATGGTTTGAAGTAAAAATATCCCAAAATTTACAGAAACCAAAATTTTAATGGCATCAGTGAAAAGAGCAGGTTTATAAGAAAACTGGCCGGGGTCTGATTGAAATTGAAATCTCATGAACTCTCAAATATACGTAATTCATTTTTTCGAAAATAGTTCCGAAAATTTAATAACGGAGACACCATACTCATTGGAGCTTCAGGCACAAAAAGCTGAGGTAATTTTGCATATTGTACATCCAATTCTGGATGACAAAATAAATGATAAGTTGTATTAACAAACAGATCTCTGGGAAAACGTCCTTTTATTTCGGGGAATCCACATTGATTGAACACATCACGAATTATAGTGGCACAATTATTGGAGACTATACTAAAATCTTTGTATTTCTCAGGCTCCTTTGGATTTGGGGGAGTATTCAAAATGACATCTAAACTATGTTTTAAGGTGGCCATCATTTTTTCTGTATCCAATCCAAATATGCGAATTCGGTGAACGGTCCGCATAAAATTTCGTCCGAATTTGTCATAAAACACACGACCATCTTCCAAAATTTCAAACAAACCATTATTGGGTGATGGTGCAAATTCTCCTAAAGCCGGACGATAAAAATATTCTTCTTTTTCCATTATTTCATTTTCATTCATTAAATGTGAAAAATTGAAAATAGACCCATTCACATTGACCGCCGTGTGACCCAAAAAAGATATAAAATATTTTGTGAGCCGTTCGTTATAATATAGATCCACAAAGGGTTCGGTTGAACTTGACTCAACCGGCCAAATAATGATGATGGGTTCGTTATTTTCATAATCATGTTGCTCTAATTCTCGTGCATACACCTTTTCTCCGGACCAATGTGCAAGGTACCCATTCCAGATAATTCTATCTTCAAAATGGCGGTCACCGCTTTTATCCAATATGAAAGATGCAATTTTATCTTGTGTTAAGATGCCAGTAACCATAATCTAATCTGCTAGAATCTTTTTCGCTACATCCATGGATTTGATTTTGGCAAGACCATCAAAATGGTACCGAAGGGATGTCCATAAATAATCGCCAATAATCTTTCGATCTGTTGGTGTCACTTCGTCTGTGGGGAGATTTTCAATATCTTGCGCCAGTAAACTAGCAAGAATTAATCCACTATTTGGACCAGCATTGGGATCATTTAACGTAAGTCCGGGGAATTCCCGATTATCTAAATTGGGCTGGAATCCAAGGTGGGTCAAAAGCGCACACTCGTAAAACCAGAATAAAATATTGGGGTCAGCTTTGGATTCATTGAATGCTCGTAAGGTAGCTACGAGTGCCTTAAATAAACCAGGATGTGGATCTTCATCCAATAACGTTTTTTCTGTTATTTCTAATAGAGCCACTGATAATGTTATGGAACGAAGGTTGTCTAATATTTTTGGCCATGATTCCCGGAAGTTGACCTTTGATAACACCTGCAGTTCCCGATTGGGCTTATTATAGTAAATTATATCTACATAACTCAACGGTTGAAATTGTGCAGACTTGGGGGATTTCCTGGAACGTGCACCTTTAACGATAAGGCTTATCTTCCCTTGATATTCAGAAAAGCAGCGAGCAATGATAGATGTATCACCATAGGGGAAAGATTTTAATACTATAGCGGGTGTGTGGACGATCATAAATGTTAAATCACTGGGTTTATATTTCTTAATCTAACCAAGATTATAGCTGTATAATTATTTTAGAATAAAACCTAATTATTCCGGTAGTTAGCGCTTCTCAAGTAAAAGATTCACCTTAATATGCTTTTGCGTAAATCACCTCGTGCTTCGCAGGTTTTCCGGAATAAACACAGGTTAATCCTTCCGGGTTTTCTGACATTGGAATACAACGAATTGTGGCTTTAATATCTTCTTTCACCCTTGCTTCCGTTTCATCGGTCCCATCCCAGCCACAACGAACAAACCCGCCTTCTTTAATGACTTTTTTCAACTCATCATAGGTCGAAACTTTATGTGTATTCTCTTGCTGAAATATTAATGCTTGCTGGAAAAGTCCTTTCTGTATTTCCTCTAATAAATCGGGAATCTGAGCTACAGCTTCATCTTTGGATAAAAATGACTTATCTCCTGTATCCCGCCGAGCCACAACCATATTTCCATTCTTTACATCTCGCGGACCTACTTCTAGCCGTAGTGGAACACCTTTCATTTCCCATTCATTGAATTTGAACCCCGGGGAATTATCTGTCCAATCCTGATGAACTCGAACATCTGCACCCTCTAATGATTCAACAATAGGAGCAAGATAATCTTTCACCGCTTTTTCCTGTTCTTCATTGCGAGATATAGGAATAATAACCACCTGGATTGGTGCAATTTTTGGCGGCAGGCGGAGACCTTTTTCATCACCATGTGTTAAGATCACAGCACCCACAAGGCGTGTACTGACCCCCCAACTGGTGGCCCAGACCAACTCTTTTTTATTCTCTTTGGTTTGAAAGGTGACATCAAAGGCCTTTGCAAAATTCTGTCCAAGATTATGGGATGTGCCGGCTTGGAGCGCACGTTTATCTCCCATCATGGCTTCGATACAATACGTTTTATCCGCGCCTGCAAATTTTTCAGATTCCGTTTTTAATCCTGTGAGTACCGGTATTGCTAAATAATCCTCAGCCAATTGGCGGTAGAGTTCTAGGATATCCAGCGTTTCTTTTTGGGCTTCTTCTGATGTGGCGTGTGCTGTATGCCCTTCCTGCCATAAAAATTCTGATGTCCGGAGAAATAACCGCGTCCGCATCTCCCACCGAACCACATTGGCCCATTGATTAATCAATATAGGAAGATCCCGGTAGGATTGGATCCATTTTTTATACATGGACCAGATCACTGTTTCTGATGTGGGACGTACAATGATCTCTTCTTCCAATTTAGAATCCGGATCCACTATAATGCCTTTCTCGTCGTCGGCTTTGAGACGCGTGTGTGTTACTATCGCACATTCCTTAGCAAATCCTTCCACGTGTTGTGCTTCCTTTGCCAAAAATGATTTTGGAATAAAAAGCGGGAAATAGGCATTTACGTGGCCCGTGGCTTTGATCATTTTATCGAATGATTCTTTGATATTATCCCAGAGTTGAAAACCATAAGGTTTAATAACCATGGTTCCCTTCACGGGACCATGATCAGCCAAGTCTGCTCGCTTTACAACCTGGTTGTACCATGCGGAAAAATCTGTATCTCTGTTGGGTAATCCTTTGCTCATAATAAAACGTATATCTCGATTATATAGACGGGAAAATTACGGCATAGGTAAAGGGGCTCCAAAGATGATAAACACCAAAATGACATAATGTCATTCCGGAAATTATGATAGCCAACTCTTTATTCTCTATCTAGTGAAGATTAGAACCTTTCAAAGGTTTTTTACAGAATATCTAAAATGGGAAAATTATTTTGCCCAACATACAGGAAATAGCGGATGGTCCATTGGGTCACCTTGCTTAAAGGATCTTAATTCCGGAAAGGGCGGTGAAGTTTCTCCTGGCCTTTCAGCGAAAACTGCATCGTCACCTATCCAGCGAGACGAAAAAGCTCTTCTTCTTATTTCGCTATGGGAATTCCCTTTCCCAGAATGAAGCGTTTTAAAATGAAAAACAATACAATCCCCCGGCTCCATATCCCATGATAAGATCTTATGTTCATTCCTATGGGCATCAATGTCTGGGATTGAATCAAAACACCCGGGAGGATAGTCATAGTCACTTAAGGTCAGGAATTTGATGGGCATGAACATTTTTCCTAACAGATGAGAACCGGCAACAAACTCTAGCCCCGATTCTTTCGGAACTGGATCTAAGGGCAGCCAAATACTGCACACCTGTTCACCATCTACACAATAATAGGGCTGATCATGATGCCAGGGTGTTGACTCAGATGTTTTCGGTTCTTTTACAAGAACATGTTCATGAAAGATCCGCATCTCTGAAGATTGAGTTAAACAGCCAGCAATTTCCGCTGCCGGAGAATTCAAAATGAAATTATTATATTCTTTAATACGGCTCCAATTACAATAATCATCGTAAAAATCACCTTCATCATCTTGTGGAGTGTATTGGCAGGCATAGGGCCCCGGATCCTTACGGTTTTTCTCTATGCCCTCAGCTAAAATGCGTAGCCAATCACGATCAAAAGTATTTTTGAGCAGGATGGCACCATTTTCAGAAAATTCCTGAATTTGCGATTTGGATATCACCC